>DPWF01000373.1 GCA_003526435.1 Chitinophagaceae bacterium
AACGCAAATGGAACGAACGAGTCTGTATCAGGAAAGCGTGCGCATTATTTACTTGAGCAAAGAGTGGTAAATACAAAAAGATGGTTGCTGGGCAGCCATTATCGGGCACGATGGCAAAACAATTGGAACATGGCTGCCGGTTTTCAATTCAGCCATCAGCAAAACCATCAGTATAAAACAGTGTACGATCTCTTAGGAGCAGATTTTCATGTAAACTGGAATCAGTTTGCAGAAACTGATTTTCCTGTTAACCAACAAGCTATTCAATTTGATGTTGATAACCCTAATCGTATACTTCGCAATGGCGATAAATATGGGTATGATTATATAACATCCATTACGTTAACCAATATATGGGCAGAGGCTGAGTGCCAGACAAAGAAGATTGACTACCTCTTGGGTATCCGTTTTTCCAAAACTGAATTTAAACGTAAAGGTCTGGTGCGAAATGGTCTTTTTCCCGGGCACTCAAAAGGTAGTTCCATTAACAACCATTTTTTTGATCCCTTTATAAAAATAGGGCTGACATTCAAGTTACAGGCAAAACATATGCTTTGTTTTTTATTCCAGACACAAAGCAAAGCTCCTTTATTTGATAATGTGTATATCGCACCACGAATGCGCGATACCCGGCAAGAGCAACCAGAAAGCGAAACACTGGTGAGCGCAGAAATCATGTACCGTTTATTGTTACATAAGCTGAAAGCTCGGATAAGCTTATATCATACCAGTTCCGGGAATGGAATGAATGTGCTCACGTTTTATCATGATGGGTACAGGAATTTTGTGAATTACGCCATTCAAAACATCAATCGTCAATACAGCGGTATGGAGTCTGCTATTTCCTGGGAACTGAATGAGCGATGGGAGTGGACATTTGCTTTTGCTAAAGCTGTACATAAGTTTACCAACAGGCAGTTGGTAACAGTGAGTCTTGATAATAACGAATCATTACTGGATAAAATGGAAGTCTATTCAAAAAACTTCCGCATTGCAGGCTCTCCACAACAGGTAATAGGAATTGGTATAAACTATCGCACAACAAAAAGTTTTTTTCTGCAGATGAACGCCAGTTTTTTTGATGATCAATGGCTTGAGTTTAATCCATTGCGCAGAACGTATGAAGCACTCGAGGGCGTTCAGAAAGGTAGTGAACAATGGTATAAGATTATTGATCAGACCAGGTTGGCATCAACCATGCTCCTGAATGTATTCATCGGAAAAGGATTTTCCATTCGGAATGTATATCAGAAAAAGTCACTGCGGTTTTTCTGTACCGCGGGTATCAATAACCTGCTTAATAAACAACGCATTATTACCGGAGGATATGAACAACTCCGTTTTGACCAGGAAACAAAGAACCCGGATCGGTTTCCTCCCAAATTGTTTTATGGATATGGATTGAATTATGCCCTGTCTGTTTCACTCAGTTTTTAAACTATCTTATATGAAAATGAAAACCTGCTTTTACTTACTGTTTTCAGTTCCCTTTTTAACGGGTGTTACCAATTGTCATAAACCATTTGATGAACCTCCGGAATACAGTGGGCCAATGATTCATTCAAATACAAGTATTACAGCACTCAAGAAATTACATCTGCTTAATAATTTTGAAAAAATCGTGGATGATCTGATTATTGAGGGGGTGGTAATTGCCAATGATCAGACGGATAATTTTTATAAATCGATCGTTATACAAGATAGTACGGGTGGTATTACTATCCGGTTGGATGGATATTCTCTTTTCAATGTGTATCCTGTTGGCAGAAAAATATTTGTGAGACTGAAAGGGTTATGGATGGGCGATTACGCAGGAATGATTCAACTCGGCGCAGGTGTTGATCGTTCTGATCCATTGTCACCGCAGCTATCTTCTATTCCCCAACCATTATTCGACAGAGTGTTGATCAAAGGACCATTACAACAAATACTGGTTCCTAAGAAAGTAAGCATGAATGATTTGAACGACAGTCTTCAAAGCACATTGATTACATTGATGAATGTAGAATTTGCGAGCTCCGATACGGGGAAACCCTATGCCGATGCGATCAATAAACAGGCGGTAAGCCACTCATTACGAACCTGCGGGTTGGGAACTGTATATGTAAGAACTGGTGGCTTTGCTCGTTTTGCACCTGCATTAACAGCGAGAGGTAATGGTGAAATTACGGGTGTGTACAGTATTTTCAGAACACAAAAACAATTACTGCTCCGAGATACAAGTGATGTAAGACTTGATGGATTACGATGTACTCAACTTGGCCCTAAGCAAATGTTCGCTGAAAATTTTTCAAGCCAGTTAAACGACAGTATCATTTCGTTGAATAACTGGATGCATATTGCTGAAATAGGAGATCGGTTTTTTCTGGCAAAGACCGTATCAGGAAATACCTATGCAGAAATTGCTGCTTTTGCAACAAGGGAACAGTCTGTCATCAGTTGGTTGATTATGCCACGTATTGATCTTGATTATTCTTCCAATGAATTATTACGTTTTCAAACAAAGGATGGTTTCGATAATGGCGCCGTATTGCAGGTGTTATATTCCACCAATTACGATGGAGGCAATACACCATGGAAAGCTAAATGGAACAGATTAGATGCCAGTATATCAAAGGGCTCTGTTTCAGGTTATGCAAAAGAATGGTTGTCATCGGGCGATATCAGTTTGCATGCATTGAAAGGTAAAATACATATTGCATTTCGTTATGAGGGTAGC
>DPWF01000174.1:0-6045 GCA_003526435.1 Chitinophagaceae bacterium
AAACAGAGGAACAGAGAAATAAGGAATAAGGAATGTCCAAATTAGGAGAATGTAGATTGGCCTTAGAAAAAAGCGTTAAGAAATTCATGGAATGAAGCGTAAAGCAATGGATGATGTCCGGCTTTATTCTATTGCTGAAGCGTAGT
Organism: Chitinophagaceae bacterium; assembly: GCA_003526435.1. GTDB lineage: Bacteria > Bacteroidota > Bacteroidia > Chitinophagales > Chitinophagaceae > Sediminibacterium. The sequence goes on from DPWF01000174.1 coordinate 147, forward strand.
TTCGCTTAATTGATGAATTAAAAGTCTGGCTTTAGACTTCATCCATTGTAGCTGAATGCAATGAATTTTAGCTTTTTTTCGACAGCCTTGACTTTTTTTGTTACTTTTTTTACTTGTCCGCCTTTGGAGGGTGTCAAGACAAAAAAGTAAACGGAGTGATAGCCATTAATAAGAGTGTTTTGAAAGCAATGCCTGCTCTATGTGCATAATTCTCACCCAAATGTGGACTAATACCCACGGGGCTTTCAGCGCTATGCACCAGTATTTTGTACTTTAAAGAGTTAATCCTGAAGCCCCATGATACCATTACCGCTGGTAATACCTGAAACGACCAGAATTGCAAAAACAGATTTTGCAAAAGTGTTCAGAAATCCTGCTACAGGACAACACTCTTTACATGCTGCAGCATTTTTTGATGAAGGCGATATGATCTGTTCTTTCACAGCGCAGCAAACATATAGCACACCCAGTTATCTTACCTTACAAACAGGGTTGCATCAACATATTGCATTATCACCCGACTGTTTGCAGTACACCAATCATAGTTGTGACCCCAATGTTTTTTTTGATACCGATAAAATGGAACTCATTGCACTACGCTCCATACAGCCCGATGATGAATTGGTATTTTTCTACCCATCCACCGAATGGCAAATGGCATCACCATTCTCATGTAATTGTGGTAGTGAAAAATGCCTCGGAACTATTACAGGTGCTGCTGCATTAAAGCAGAATCAGTTAAATGCATATCGCCTTACTTCATTTATACTGTTACAAATTAAAAACCGATAGTTATTATTGCGCATGCAGACCTACGAGATAAGTCCTGAACAAATTGCTCAAATCCGTGTATGGGTGCTGGCGCCATCGCTTCAAACCAATGACCCCAATCTTGATTATTACTACGACTTTTCACAAAGCATTGCCGAGTACACAAAAATATTTGAAGACCTGCGAATCAACTGGCAATGGCAACCTGTTACATTACAGGATTATGCAACTGTGATTGGCAGGATACTGGAAGAAAAAGAAAAGGGAATTTTTACGCCTGTTGTGTTGAATTTATGTGATGGAGATGAAATCAATGGTACGCCCGGTATTTCTGTGGTAAGAATGCTGGATGCATCCGGACTTATTTACACAGGTGCCGATGCTTATTTCTATACCATTACCACATCGAAAATACCCATGAAAAAAGCGTTTGATGCAGCATCTGTTTCAACGGCAGCATGGGCAGCTATACATGTACCAGGCGATATACAGAAAAACCTGTTTGAAAGGTTGGGAACACCGCTTATCATCAAACCATCTATATCGGGCGGTAGTATGGGGGTGGGTGTGCGCAATGTGGTGGATACGATGACTGATCTGGAAACACAAGTGGCAGCTATGTTTAAAGGTTATCGCGGCTGGGATCTGGCAGCAGATGGACTGATTGCAGAAACTTTTATTGAAGGACCCGAATTCACCACCATGATAGTTGGTTCCTGGACGGAGCCACAGTATTGTAGAGTTTACAATGCTGTAGAAAGGGTATTTCATGCGTCATTGCCTGAAAAAGAAAAATTCCTGTCCTTCGATCGTTTATGGGAAATATATGAAGAGGAAACACCGATGCCGGCCAATGAAAATTTTTATGAGTACAGAGAGGCAGATACAACTATACAAAATGAACTGAAAGCATTAAGCCTCGCAGCTTTTCTGGCAGTAAAGGGAACAGGTTATACACGGGTTGATATCAGGCAGGATAAGCGCACAGGGAAATTATATGTGCTTGAAGTAAATGCACAGTGTGGTTTGAGTGAAGATGAAAATTATACATCTATCGGTGCAATCTTGAAGGTAAACCAACAGCGTTTTGCCAATCTTATCATGGAAATCATCGGTGAAGCCATTCATCGGCATACAAAACAAATTGAACAGAGAAGCGTTGTAAATTCAGCAGGCAGATAAAGGATCATGGAAAAGCATCAACCAAATTTCGATATTAACTGGGCTACCGGAATGATGATAGCCGTATTGCAGCCTGATTATTCAACTACCGATGTTGATTATAAAGAATATGATCCGCCGCGCAACCTGAGTGCTTTGTTACCCGGTGCAACGGTTGATCATTTTTTTCTGAATAAACTTACTACCTACAAACAGCTAAAAGCATTACAGCATAAAGGATACGATGTTTTTGTAAACCTCTGCGAAGGATACCTTGAATGGGAAGTACCTTCTATTGATGTGATCTATACACTGGAACTGCTGGCACTTCCTTATACAGGTCCCAATACACAGCTCTATGATCCATCAAAAGAAATGATGAAATACCTCGCATACTGCGAGGGGGTAAAAACACCGGCTTATTTACTGGTGAATGAAACAACTGATATCAATGATCCTACCCTGCCCGATTTCCCCTTATTTGTAAAACCTTCAAAAGCAGGAGATAGTCTCGGTATTGATCATGCTTCACTGGTACATACCACAGAAGAGTTAAGGAAAAAAATTGCATCGCTTCTACCTGAATATCCGCAGTTGCTGGTGGAACAATATATATCGGGAAGAGAATTTACAGTACTCATTGCGGCTAACGATGATGGTCACACATCAACAACATTTCAACCGGTGGAATTTATTTTTCCGGAAGGGTATGCGTTTAAAACCTATGAACTGAAAACATCATCACTGCATCCCTCTGCCAATATTCCCTGTACTGATCCGCTCATCAACAAAGCATTAAGAGAAGCAGCGCAACGAATATTCAAGGGGTTTAATGGTGTGGGTTATGCACGACTTGATTTCAGGATGAATGAAAAAAATGAATTGTATTTTCTTGAAATCAATTTTACCTGTTCTGTTTTTTATACAGATGGTTATGAAGGATCGGCTGATTATATATTGAAATATGATGGAATAGGACAGGCTGGTTTTTTACGACACATGATCCTTGAAGGAATTGCCAGGCACTTACGCATGCAAAAAAATTATGAGGTCAAAGGCAATGCAGTCGCGGGTTATGGCATTTACGCCACCCGAAACATCATGTGTAATGAGCTGGTATTCAAAGGTGAAGAACGTGCGCAACGCATAGTTACCCGACGCCAGGTAGAGCAACAATGGAACGATGTTGAAAAAGAAATTTTCAGACGATATGCTTATCCCCTGAGTAATGAAGTATTTTTGCTCTGGGACAACGATCCTGCAGCATGGGCTCCCCAAAACCATAGTTGCGAACCCAACACTGCTTATGATGGACTGAATGTAAAAGCCATCAGACCCATACAAAAAGGAGAAGAACTAACCCTCGATTACGCCAGTTTTCTGGACGAACACATGGAGCCCTTTCAATGCCAATGCGGTACCGCTGGCTGTAGAAAATGGATCACCGGCAAACCCGGTAATACCGTTACACAAAGAGAAATGCAACAGCGCTCTTAAACTACAGCGGCAGGAAATTGTCCAACTACTAACCCATATCATCACCGGTAAATCATCGGTAACAGGTTTTTGTAACCTGATTGTTCATTAGTTGAATGAAAGGAACCCTTATGTTGAACATGAATGTATTGAGCAAGCTGGTACGTCGCCACAAGATGCGACTGGGTATTACTTATCTGTTGTTTTCACTCGAAATGACGGGTGCATTGTTACGCCCCTTTTTTCTGGGTATGGCCATCAACGACCTGATGCAGGGATCTTACCAGGGCCTGATTATTTTATCTTCAGTACATTTTGCCTGGCTGGTCATTGGTACACTCAGGCATCGGTACGATACACGTACCTATTCCACAATCTACACATCACTGGTGACAAAGTTTTTGTCCAAAAGAATCAAATCATCTGAAGTATCAAAGTTGAGTGCACACTCAACACTCGCCAGAGAGTTTGTTGATTTTCTGGAGTTCGATCTGGTCTATATTATAGAAGCATTCTACAACATAGTGGGTTCAATGATACTCCTGTTCTTTTACCAGTCATCGGTAGTGTTTTTGTGCCTTGGCATTCTTTTACCGGTAATGGCCATCAGTTATATCTATGGCAAAAAGATGAAAAGGCTGACAAGGTTAAAAAACGATGAACTCGAAAAACAGGTAAACATCATTTCATCCGGCGATAAAAAAGCCATCCATCAACATTTCAATAACCTGCGTAAATGGCAGATACGTATCAGTGACCAGGAAGCATGGAACTTTGGTATCATAGAAATGATGGTAATGATTGTAATCGCTATATCATTACTTATTACCAACCAGGTAGCGGGTACAACAGTGTTGGCCGGACATATCATTGGCATCTACAACTATATCCTGAAATTTGTATCAGGACTCGACACCATTCCATACACGGTTCAGCGTATCACGGCACTGAACGATATTACGCAAAGAATACAATTACAGATGAATGAGCAGGAAGATGCAGGTGAAACAGACCATTCATCTATTCCATCCATCAAACCAAAAGAAACAGCCGCCTGATAAAGGTTTTCTGTTGTGCAGAAATCTTCCTAATTTATCGCCTCATAAAAGGAAAGAACTGCTATGTCATCGAGAAGAAAATTTATACAGCATACCACATTGCTTACGGCTGGAGCATTGTTGGCATCATCATTCAGAAATGGTATCATGCCCAGCGACCAGGTGCGTATTGGCGCCATTGGCATCAATGGTATGGGATGGGCGAACCTTACAGCCGCATTAAAAGTACCCGGTGTGGTAGTAGCCGCCATCTGCGATGTAGACCAATCGGTAATTGACAAACGCTTGGCCGATCTGCAGAAAATGGGGATCGATACCAACACGGTTCGTGTATACCGCGATTACCGTAAACTGCTCGATCAGAAAGATATTGATGCAGTCATCATCGGTACACCCGATCATTGGCACGCACTACAAATGATACATGCCTGTGAAGCAGGTAAAGACGTATACGTAGAAAAACCCGTAGGTAATTCCATCGTAGAATGCAATGCCATGATGGCCGCACAAAAACGGTATGGAAAAATAGTGCAGGCCGGACAATGGCAACGCAGTCAGCAACATTTTACCGATGCGGTGAACTTTGTACACAGCGGACAATTGGGAAATATAAGAACCGTAAAAGTATGGTGTTACCTCGACTGGAAACAACCACTCGATCGAAAACCCGATTCAGCAGTACCACCCGGTGTAGACTACCAGCAATGGTTAGGTCCGGCACAGAACAGACCCTTTAACAGTAACCGTTTTCATTTTACGTTTCGTTGGTTCTGGGATTATGCAGGCGGGTTAATGACCGACTGGGGCGTACACTTGCTTGATTATGCATTGATGGGCATGAAAGCAGATACACCCAAATCAATCGCCACATTAGGAGGCAAATTTGCCAAACCCGATTCGGCCGATGAAACGCCCGATACATTGATGGCCTTGTATGAGTTTGACAGGTTTAATATCATCTGGGATCATGCAGTAGGTATTGGTAATGGAAACTATAACCGCGATCATGGTATTGCATTTATAGGCAATGCAGGCACATTGGTACTCAACCGGAATGGATGGGAAGTGCTGGAAGAAAAAAAGAACGAACCGAAAGTAGCCGTACCATTTCAGAAATCAATGGATAATGGACTGAATAAACACTGGGAAAATTTTATAGCGGTTGTGCGTTCACGGAAAGCAGAACAATTGAATTGCTCTATTCAGGAAGCTGTAAAAATTGCACGTTTATCTCAAATGGGTAATATTGCATACAGGAGTAACAAAAAATTATTCTGGGATAACAAACAGGGACAGTTCACCGATAACAGTATCAACCAACAATACCTGGCAGCTAAGTATCATAACGGCTACAAACTACCAGTTGTTTAAAAAATTATCCCTGCGTAACCTCTGCCTCTCTCGTTCTCTGCGGTGAAATTTCGCGTATGCTT
>DPWF01000174.1:6067-13914 GCA_003526435.1 Chitinophagaceae bacterium
GCAGAGAACGAGAGAACACGGAGTTTTCGCAGGGAGGCACACACTATTCATCAACAACGAAGCATAGACAATATGAAAAAACAACACATTTTATTACCTCTTGCCATCATGGTATGCGGCATTACACAGGCGCAGAACAGAAGAATTAATATGGACAGCCTCGTACAACTGTCGAAGAAAACAGAAGTATGGGAACCCGTTCCTGCAAAAGTAACACCAGGCAAAACAACAGCCGATGCACCATCAGATGCCATTGTATTATTCAACGGAAAAGACATGAACGCTTTTCAGAAGAAGGGCGGTGGCGCTCCCGGATGGAAAGTAGATAAGGACGGATCGCTAACCGTAGTGAAATCATCGGGCGATGTAGAAACCAAACAGGGCTTTGGCAGTTGCCAGTTACATATCGAATGGAAATCGCCAGTCCTCATTGCAGGCAGCGGACAATCAAGAGGAAACAGCGGTATATTTTTTATGGGTGAATATGAATTACAGGTGCTCGATTCATACGAAAACCCAACCTATGTAAACGGACAGGCAGCAAGTATTTACAAGCAACATATTCCACTGGTAAATGCCAGCCGCAAACCAGGCGAATGGCAGACATACGATGTAATTTTTACCGCGCCGCAGTTTTATGGTGATGGAACCATACAAACACCCGCACGTATCACGGTATTTCACAACGGCGTACTGGTACAGAACAATGTAGAGATAAAAGGAGGAACAGAATGGATTGGTGCACCAAGCTATAAAAAACACAAAGACAAAGAACCACTGATCTTACAGGATCATGGAAATGATGGAGGCAATCCGATGAGTTATAGAAATATCTGGATCAGAGAACTTTAATAACAGAGGAATAAGGAATAAGAAAGTAAAGAAGAGAATATTTTCTACTTTCTTATTCCTTATTTCCTATTTCTTATTCACTAATGTAGATCAGGTAAAAATACCTATTGACATTCCCTCTTTTCTCCGCTTATCTTGCATCTTTATCATACTTAGTCATTCATGAAACGAATAGCGGAACCCGCAGAAATATTACAAACTGTTTTTGGTTACAATGAATTCCGGCATAACCAGCAATCTATTATTGAGCATTTGTTGAGTGCTCAGGATGCAGTGGTACTCATGCCTACCGGTGGTGGTAAAAGTTTATGCTACCAGGTACCCGCTTTATGTGTAGAAGGCGTAACCGTGGTGGTGAGTCCATTGATTGCACTCATGAAAGACCAGGTAGATGCACTCCTGCTCAATGGTGTAAAAGCAGCATTTCTCAACAGCACACAACATCCATCAGAAAGAGAACAGATCTTACAGCAAATCCGTAGAAATGAACTGAAGCTATTGTATGTGGCACCGGAAAGATTGGTAGGATCAGAAATAAATTTTCTGCAGTTCCTGAAAACGGAAGCCAAACCCGCCTTGTTTGCCATTGATGAAGCACACTGTATCAGCCAGTGGGGTCACGATTTCAGACCGGAGTACAGGGTATTGAGCCAGTTGAAAACACAGTTTCCAGACATCCCTGTGATTGCATTAACGGCAACTGCTGACGCACTCACCAAAAAAGATATCATCGACCAGCTTCACCTGAAGCAATTCAGGGTTTTTGAAAATAGTTTCAATCGACCCAATATCAGTTACTATGTAAAACCCAAACGTAATTATTATGATGAGCTGGTTGATTATCTCGAAGAACATAAAGGAGATAGTGGCATCATTTATTGCCTTAGCAGGAATGCCACCGAGCGCCTGGCTGAAGACCTGAAAGCAGATGGATTTAATGCAGCAGCTTATCATGCAGGATTAGACAAGGCCACCAGAGATGAAAGACAGGATCTTTTCTTGAAAGATGATATAAGTATTATTGTGGCCACCATTGCTTTTGGTATGGGCATCAATAAAAGCAATGTACGATTTGTGATACATGCAGACCTACCTAAAAACATTGAAGGCTATTATCAGGAAACAGGAAGAGCAGGCAGAGATGGTTTACCAAGTGAAGCATTATTGTTTTATGGTGCAGGAGATGTAATTAAACTGAAAAACTTTGCACAGGTAGAAGATAACCCGGAACAAACAAAAATACTGCTCGACAAACTCGATAAGATGGTGGCTTTCTGCGAAACAAAACAATGCCGCAGAAAATACCTGTTGAATTATTTTGGTGAAGAAGCACCTGACTACTGTGGCACCTGCGATACCTGTATCCATAAACCTGAATTGTCTGACCAGACCATTGTAGCACAAAAAATAATGAGCGCGGTGGCAAGGGTGAATGAAAAATTCGGACTGGGTTATATTGTAGACCTCTTAAGAGGCAGTGCCAGTGAAAAAATAAAAGCAGAACATAAACAGTTATCGGTGTATGGCATTGGAAAAGACAAACCCAAAGATGAATGGATTCACTATACCAAAGAATTGCTTTCCAGCGGTTACCTGCAGATGAGCGATGGACAATATCCATTGCTGAAACTCACCGAAAAAAGTAAGGCGGTATTATTCAAGGGAGAAAAAGTGTACCTGCATGCGCCTATACAAATTGTGGCAACTGTAAAAGAGCCAGTTGTGTACCAGCAACATGCTTATGAAAAAGAACTGTTTGAAAACCTGAAAAAGCTGCGTAACAAAATGGCGCATGAAGAAAATGTGCCGGCTTACTTAATATTAAGTGATAGCAGTTTGATGGATCTTGCCACCTACCTCCCCCTGGTAGCAACTGATCTCAGTAAAATATCTGGTTTTGGTGTGTACAAGATTGAACGTTACGGACAACCATTTTTAGAAATGGTGCAGGATTATTGCAACGAGCAAGGCATCGATACACGTATAGAACTTAAACAACCCAAACGGGAAAGAAGAACATCAGCAGCAAGAGAAAGAGAAACCGATACCAAAAAAATAAGTCTCGATCTGTTTAAAAATGGCATGAGTGTGGAAGCCATTGCAGAACAAAGAATGTTATCACCCAATACCATTGAATCGCACCGTTCATATTATGTATCTAAATCGCAACTCGATATTGGAGCGCTGGTACCGGCCGATAAAAGAGAGTTGATACAGGCTGCCATACAACGATTAGGGAAAAACGGACTGAAACAACTCAAAGAAAACCTGCCGGAAGAAATCAGCTATGGAGAAATTAAACTGGTAATCGCAGCCAATGAAGCTACTGCCTGATTTTTTACCAAATCCAGCTCAATGCAGCAGAAAAAAATATCCATATTAATAGCCGACGATCATCTTATTTACCGCGAAGGTCTAAAGATGATGCTATCGGCCGATCCGCAGTTCTGGATTAAAGGAGAAGTGAACAATGGAAAAGAGTTGCTATTGCGTGTAAAACAAGTGGCGCCCGACATTATCATTACAGATATTAAAATGCCTTTTATGGATGGCATAGAAGCCACCAAAAAACTATGTCGAACCTACCCGGGTATAAGAATCATAGCACTCAGTTCATTTAGCGAAGACTATCTCATTATTGAAATGCTGGAAGCCGGAGCGCAGGGATTCCTGGTAAAAGGAATTGGGCACGACGAATTATCAAAAGCCATCCGAACAGTATATCATCATAAGCCCTATTTCTCGATGGAAATCACCGAAAAAATATCAAGGATCATAGCCGGAAAAAACCAGGATAAAAAAAACCTGCGACATATATCGCTTACTGAAATGGAAAAACAGATTGTGAAGCTGATTTGTAAGGAGCTAACCAACAAAGAAATAGCTGCCCGTTTATCGGTCGGAAAGCGCACCGTTGAAAGCTACAGAATACGTATCATGGATAAACTGGGGGCGAAAAGTGTGGCTTCAATCATCACATATGCGCTCAAATCGGATTTAATAAGACCGGGGTTTTGAGACTGGTCCTGATTTTTAGCAGATTGACGGGCCAAAATGATGAAAAACAGCAATTTGACTAATTTTTAACCACTACCGTGCAGCCAATTCTGTTATTTTTGCGCCCTATTGCCATATATTGGCGCAACGAAACGAGAACATGAAATGAGCCACAACAAAATTCGATAAGACTCGAAAATGTACATTGGCGAATTCCATGTGGCTAAAATAAATGAAACGAACGCATGAAAAAGACACTATNNNTATTACTGCTTTTGGCCTTTACGGTTACCCTGCTGGCTACCGCACAAAAGAATGAAACCAAGAAAAAAACAGACTGGAGTAAGATCGATTTAACCGACCGCCCTGCAGATCACCTGATGATACAATATGGTGGCGATAGCTGGACCAACCGCCCCGACAGCGTTCGCACAGGCAATGGCTTCAGCAGACATTTCAACATCTATTTCATGGTGGATAAGCCCTTCAAGAGCAATAAAAAAATGAGCATCGGACTTGGGGCCGGATTGGGAACAAGTAATATCTTTTTCAAGAATACCAAAGTAGACCTGAAATCGCCAACCACCCGCCTGCCATTCACCAATGTAGACAGTGCCAACCATTTCGATAAACTGAAACTAACCACTATTTATCTTGAAATACCACTGGAACTGCGTTACTATTCAAATCCTGAAGATCCATCAAAATCATGGAAAGCCGCAGTGGGCCTGAAACTGGGAACCCTGTTGAAATCATATACCAAGGGTAAGAATTTTGTCAATAAAAACGGACAGAGCCTGTATGGTACATCCTATGTAGAAAAAGAAAGCAGCAAAAGATTCATGAACGGAACCATGCTGGCAGCAACGGCAAGAGTAGGTTACGGTATACTTTCAATAGATGCAGGATACCAGTTGAATGGTGTGTTAAAAGACGGAACAGGCGCCACCATGCGTAAGTTTTCTGTTGGTATCACCATCAGCGGATTATAAAACAGAAGAACAGAGAAACAGAGAAATTTTCAATAACCAACTATTTGGATATTCGATATTCCTCTGTTTCTCTGTTCTTCTGTTCAATAACAACCCCGTCACCCGCTCAACCGGCGGTGACGGGGTTTTTGTTGATAGTTATAATAAGTGCCAATGACAATTTGAAAACAGAGGAACAGAGAAATAAGGAATAAGGAATGTCCAAAGTAGGGGTATGTATATTGGCCTTCGAAAAAAAGCGTTAAGAAATTTACGTAGTGAAGCGTTAAGCAATGGATGATGCCGGGTTTTGAATTGATGTTGAAACACAGCTTCGTTCAATCATTGACAAAAAGCCGGGCTTTAGACTTCATCCATTGTAGCTGAACGAAGTAAATTTTAGCTTTTTTTCGACAGCCTTGACTTTTTTTGTGTCAAGACAAAAAAGAAAATGGCGGGCAAGCCATTATTGGCGTTGCTTTAAAACGAAACACCTCACTTTGAGTGAAAAATACATTTTTGACGTCGAATCCATCAGATTTTAATAGCACAATGCGTTAAAGTTTACCTTTGCAAAAAAGAGGAGTAGATTTTGATTGAGAAGCAACACAAAATAAAGGAAGAAGAAAAAGCGGTACTAGTTGGTGTCATTCAGAAAGAGCAGACACAGGAACAGGTATATGAGTACCTCGATGAACTGGCATTTCTGGCAGAAACTGCCGGTGCCGAAACAGTTCGGAAGTTTACCCAAAAACTGCCGCACCCCGATAGCCGCACATTTGTAGGGAAAGGAAAACTGGAAGAGATAAAAGAATATGTATCAGGCAAAAACATCAGCCTGGTTATTTTCGATGATGAACTTACCGGCTCACAGATCACTAATATTGAAAAAGAACTGGGAGTAAAAACCATCGACCGAAGCGATTTAATTCTCGACATCTTTGCCCGCAGGGCAAGAACGGCACAGGCCAAAGTACAGGTAGAGCTGGCGCAGTATCAATATTTGTTACCAAGATTAAAAGGTATGTGGAAACACCTCGAGCGCCAGGGAGGTGGTATTGGTACAAGAGGTCCGGGAGAAACAGAGATTGAAACAGATCGTCGTATTGTAAAAGACAAAATTTCACTGCTCCGGAAAAGATTGGCTGAAATAGACAAACAATCATTTACACAGCGAAAAGAAAGAGGAGAACTGATACGCGTATCGCTGGTGGGTTATACCAATGTGGGTAAGAGTACGTTGATGAATTTATTGAGCAAGAGTGAAGTGTTTGCAGAAAATAAATTATTCGCTACACTTGATACGACTACCCGGAAATTGGTGTTTGAAAACACACCCTTTCTGTTGAGTGATACAGTAGGGTTTATACGTAAACTTCCACACCACCTGGTAGAAAGTTTTAAAAGTACATTAGATGAAGTGCGTGAAGCTGATATTTTATTGCATGTAGTAGACATTTCACATGGACAATATGAAGACCAGATTGGTGTGGTGAATAAGACCTTACAGGAGCTGAAAGCCTGTGAGAAACCCATTCTCACCATCTTCAATAAAATGGATCTCTATGAAGAGAAAACATTTGATGAATGGCTGGAAGATGAAGTAAAGCAGGAAATATTATTAGAGCTGCGCGAAAAATGGGAAAGAGCCACCGAACATAATTGTGTGTTTGTATCGGCACTCGAAAGAAAAAATATCGATGCCCTGCGCGAACTCATCTTAACAAAAGTAAGAGACATGTACCAGATACGTTACCCTTACAAAACCGTTCATTTCTAATTGTTCATCTCTGCGTAAACTCCCCTTCTCCCCTTCTCCCTGTTAAATCTACTACGCATATATTAAACGTACCCATGCAAGACTAGTTAACAGGGAGAAGGAGAGAAAGGGAGGTGATTACAATTCTTTCAGCCAGTGAATGCTGTAAGTACGATTTCCGCTGGAAACACCACGCATGTTGAAACCCAGGCTCCATCTGGTTTCCCAGGCTTTACCCATCCTGATACCAGCCCGGAGAACAGGATCAAAACTATCGAAGGGAACTTTACCTACTGAAGTATATATTTTGGTATAACTGTACTGGTAACCACCACCTACATAAATACCCAATGAACGTTTTGAATCATCGGAAGCAGAATGCAAACCAATATTCAGATCGGCAACAATGGGTATTTCAAAAGCGAGGTGACCACCTTTTTTACCTGTGATGGTATCGCGTTTGGTTCCATCAAAATCGATGGAGCGGTAGCGGTTGGTAAAACTTACACCCAGCATCATGGGTGAGCCCACGCTTACAGAACCCCATCTCCATTTAATCAGATCTTTACGAATGCTATATACAATACCAATTTGTTTAACACGCATGGTATAATCAGCATCAATAAAAGAACTGTCTGTTCTGTACCTGGCCAGTCCACTGATATCGGCCTTACTTCCCAATAAACCAAAGCCCTGATCAACTCCACGGTTTTGTGAAAAACTACTGAAATGAAAGGTCAATAAGAATAGAACGCAACTAAGTAGTGATTTCTGCATCTTTACATTGCATGTTGTAACTGCAAACCTAAGATATTAGAAGAAAAAAATATACTAAAATGTTTGAATCGGATAAGAAATGGCATAAAATCGGCGAGGTTGAAGCAGAATTTCAGTGGCAGAATAACCAGATGTGTATAATAGAAGTAGAAGGCAAAAAAATTACACTGGCCAAACACCAGGAGGGGTTGTATGCATTTGCGTATAAATGTCCGCATGCCAGTGGTATTATGGCCGATGGTTTTGTGGATGCATTGGGGCAGGTGGTATGTCCATTGCACCGGTACCGTTTCAACATAAAAAATGGCCGGAATACGAGTGGAGAAGGCTATTACCTGAAAACCTACCCATTAGAACAGCGTGCCGACGGTATTTACATCTCATTTTGAGTATTTTTTTAGATATAGATTTTGCCAGAATGCAATTTTCCCTATTTTTGCCACCCCGAAAGGGAAACGGTATTCCCAAATAGCTCAGTTGGTTAGAGCATC
>DPWF01000383.1 GCA_003526435.1 Chitinophagaceae bacterium
CAAGGATCCTTATACTTTTGACGTATCAAGAGGAACGGTTACTATCGTAAGAGGGTTGCCTTATGATAAAGGAGCCAAACTTGCCAAGAGAAATGCTAGATACCCGCTTTTTAAACGACCTTCCAAAATAGAGCTTACTGAACACTTTGAATATTAACAAAATGAAAATACTATTAGGTTATTTATTTGTAAGCCACTTTTTAATTAGTACTGCTTTTTCACAATCAAAGGAAGAGTACTCAATATTGAAATATCAAATAAACGCAAATCGGGATTATTTAGGAGGGTTAGATACACTTGAAAGAGGACAATACGAGATCGCAGTTAGAATTTGGAATGAGTGTAGCAGAAAATATTGGATACCATCACGTCAAATCCTAAATATTAAAAAGGATACAGCTTGGTCGGCTACGCTGATTAGTTATGTGTTTTCAAATGAAGACGACTCGATGAAAATTATTAGAAAAGAGACAAAGAAGTTAATTCCGAGAAAAGGATGGATTTGGATGGAGGCATACTTATTTTCGAATCCGGGTACTACTTTTTTATTTAAAGGGCAAGATGAGATCCCAGAAGATATAAGATGGTATTCGGTACCTATTATAATTGAATCAGCAAAAAAGGAAAAATATCAGGTAAATCATTACAGGGGAGGATTGGCAACGAATAATAACAAACGAAGAAATGATGTAACAAATTTCATAAAAACAATCGAAAAAGAATTTCAATTTAAATTTTGGAATATTCCACCAATAAGATAGAAATGAAATGCACTGAGCATACAGAATAATTTTCAATACTAGGCGGCATATAGTGAGCATGATGAAGAAACAGGATACAATGAATTTGGGTAGTGTATCAAATTATCTGGTTTAAAGAATAAGCTTGCCATAGCTGATTTTAAAGGAGCTTTACGCTCCTTTTTTTATAAAATGACAGTGGTAATGACGGGGTTAAATTGCGGGAATAAACACTTTTTACAGAAAATTCAACGATTGATGTATTAAAATATCTGGTGAAATGGAATGTAAATTTTGTAAGAAGAAATGCCAGAAAGCAGGAAGGCAAAAAAATGGTATACAAAAATATTATTGTAAATATTGCGAAAAATATCAGCAGGGGGCGTATACATATAACGCCTGCAATGCTGTGACCATGGAATTATTACCCAAATTGGTTTGTGAAAGTGTGAGTATAAGAGGCATGGCAAGAGTTATGAAGATTGCCTTGTCTACCGTGGTAAAGAAATTAAAATACATAGCTGACAAGATCATTAAACCACCCATTCCTGCAAATTGTAAAGAAGTAGAACTGGATGAGCTAAGAACTTATATCGGGAGAAAAGAAAATCAGTATTGGGTGGCATACGCAATTTGCAGCCAGACAAAGAAACCGATTGATTTTGTTGTTGGGAAAAGAAGCAAACAAACATTGGCAACCATTGTAAATACCTTGTTATTGTCTAAGGTGGAAAAAATAAGAACAGATAAACTTAATATTTATCGTGGGCTGATACCACACAACCAGCATATAAGTGAGGCTTATAACATTAATCATATTGAAAGAAACAATTTGAATTTGAGAACACATCTTAAAAGATTAAGCCGGCGGACAATATGTTTTAGCAGAAGTGTAACAATGCTTGCCGCATGTTTAAAAATTTATTTTTCCTTCTCCGAAGGGTACATTTATCACAGAATCTGAGTGGAATAAAAGCCGAAACAAACCCCGAACGCCGAAGTGAGTGACACAACAGGCGCCGGGGAAAGATACTGCCGATGGCACAATAGAAACAATCAACGCATTATCTTATCATCAAATCATCACCAGCAACGGAATAACGGTTAATTTCCTTTATTTTTAAGAAGTGGGTATAAAGCGTATAATCAACGCGGAGCCGCAGAGGGCGGGGAGTTTTCGCGGAGGAATTAACTGTAAAGCGATTTAGTATGTCATTTGACTACATTATTATCGGCGCTGGTTCGGCGGGTTGTGTGCTGGCCAACCGTTTATCGGAGGACCGTCATTGTAAAGTACTTTTACTCGAAGCCGGCGGACCCGATAAAAAAATGGAAATACATATACCCGGTGGTTATGGTAAACTCCATCGCTCAAATGTTGACTGGGCCTTCTGGACTACCCCTCAGCCTTTCATCGACAACCGTAAACTTTTTATTCCGCGGGGTAAAGCCCTGGGTGGCAGCAGTTCTACCAATGCCATGGCATATGTACGCGGCAATAAAGCCGATTATGATGAATGGGCCGCATTGGGCAACAAAGGATGGTCGTTTGAAGAGGTGTTGCCTTATTTCAAAAAATCGGAGCACAATGAACAGTTTGGCGGCGATTACCATGGGTGGGATGGTGAACTCAATGTAACACAGTCATCGCAACCTCATCCTTTGGCTGAGGTATTTATACAGGCTTGTGCAGAAATCGGTATCCCGCGAAACGATGATTATAACGGCCCCGAACAATTGGGTGCATCATTGCTACAGTTCACCATCAAAAATAACCAGCGTCATAGTACAGCAACGGCATTCCTGAAGCCGGCTATGAAACGATCTAATCTTACCGTGCGAACAGGCAGTCAGGTGAAATCGGTACTGATTGAAAACGGAAGAGCGGTAGCCGTGGAAGTAATGCTTATGAATGGCGGTACAGAACGTATTAACTGCAATAAGGAAGTGATTGTATCTGCAGGCACCATTCAATCACCACATCTATTAATGCTGTCGGGTATTGGTGATCCGGTTGAACTGGGTAAAGCAGGCATAAATATGATTCATCCATTACCAGGTGTGGGAAAGAACCTGCAGGATCATGTATGGGTGGGAACAGGAGCGCATACCATTGTTCCCACTTCCAACCACTTATTGACGCCCTGGAATATGGGAATAGCTGTGTTACAACACCTGCTCATGAAAAAAGGACCATTGTCAAACAGTCCTATTGAAGCCAATGCTTTCCTGGCATTGAATAATGAATCATCCCGACCGGATATTCAGTTTCATTTTGCACCGGTTGGTATTGCCGATGATTACAGTACTGATATCTATAACCTCAAAACCTTTCCGCAGCAAAACGGCATTGGTATCATGGCCATCTTATTAAAACCGGAAAGCAGGGGTATGATTGGATTGAAAACCGCTAATCCGAAAGACGATCCTGTTATTCACCCGAATGTTTTATCTGCCGAAGCAGACCGCAGCATTTTACTGAGCGGTTTACAAAAAGCCATTGCGCTCATGCGAACATCTGCAATGGGTGCATACCTGGAAGGAGGTTTGCAATTACCAAAAGAACCGGATGATGAAACCTCTTTGCACAAACATATTAACCGCAGTCTTGAAACCCTGTATCATCCTGTTGGTACCTGTAAAATGGGTAATGATGAATGGGCGGTAGTAGACGATCAGCTTCGGGTTCATGGTATCAAAGCATTGCGTGTGGTTGATGCCTCCATCATGCCCTGCATTGTTGCGGGTAATACCAATGCCGCCACCATCATGATTGCAGAAAAAGCCGCTGATCTGATTAAATCCGCCAACTAAACTTAGTTTTGCCTGCCTGACACTGAATTATTGTGTTGTATTTACACATTAAATAACCTAATTTGTGACTTCTAAAACTGCTCAAGTGGCCACCACTAAGAAAACGATTGCTACAGCTAAAGGTAAACCTGTGTCTGAACGGGAACCA
>DPWF01000044.1:0-18056 GCA_003526435.1 Chitinophagaceae bacterium
CTAAAAGGATGAGAATAACTGATGTTATAAATTCAGTAATGACTTCAATTTGTACCACTGGTTTTCTTCGACTTTGTTTCAATCAAATCATCAAACTGTTCAAGACTCAGTTGTTTGGCGATGATTCGTTTCTCTTTGTCTAAAAGGTATAATGTAGGGGTTTTAAAAATATCGTAAAGCTGTCTGTAATTGGGTGCACCCGCTTTTTCTTCAGCGTCTTTGGCAGCCTTGGTTTGATAGGTATGTGTCCAGCCAGCCAGTTTTTTTTCCTGTATAAATTTTTTCCAGGCCGGCACTTCATTCTCATAAATATTTACACCATAAATGGCCACATTCATATTTTTCCATTTATGCCGGTAAAAAGAATCGAGGCGTGGCATTTCATCTTTACAATGCCCACAGTTAGGATCCCAGAAAGCAACAACAGTAAAAGCTGCATTGATACTGTGTAATGGAACGGTTTTACCTGTAGTGTCTGTCAAGTTCAATACCGGTGCTGGCTTACCAAGTTGATTGGCCATTAAGCTATATGCTCTTTCGATAACCGTTTTGCGTGAAGCGGCATTGAGAATGGTGGTATCTCCTTTGGCATAAAAATTTTCAAAGAGGTAAACAAAAACCTTATCCTGCCCCATAAACTCGGGGTTCATGTATTTATTGGTGAATTTGGTAAGTAAATATGGATAAATTTCTTTTCCTGTACGGGCAGAGAGTAAGATGTATTTCACTTCTTCTATAATCGAATCGGGTTCGGGCGAAACATAATACTTGAAATAATCATCGAGTTTGGGTTCAAAAAAAGGTGTTCTGAGCAGGCGGTCATCACTAAATAATACATCATCCCAGAAATGATCTTTTACATAGCGGTACGGATATGCGGAGTCTGCCTTGCCATTAATCACAGGAACCGCAGGCACTTCAGGTCTTTTCATGGTATTGAATAACATGGCCAGTAAAGAATTCGGATGCTGCTGCATGATATTCGCTCTGTAATCCTGCAATTCTTTATCGGCTTTGGTAATGGCAGCCAATAAACGAGTGGAGTCGGCTTTATTCGTGGCTGTTTTATACGCATTGGTGAGTTGTTGCAACAATTGGCCTTTCTCAACAGAAAAACCGGTATAATTTTTAAAAAGGTCATTGTCAACCGATCCACGTATAACAGCCTGATCCTTTAAAGAAGTATCACCTATAATGCTGAACTGTTGAACATTGTCCATCAACACTTCAAATTGAATGGTCATCTGCGGCGATACCACAAAATAAATACCACCTGTCAGTTTTTTGTCTCCTTTGAATATACCCTGGCTTTTATCATTCAACATGGCAGAGTCTACCAGTGTTCTGCCATTACCCATATAACTTCCTAGGTATACCTTACAATTTTTTAAAGGGGTGAGTGTAATAGAGATATTCCTTCCTGCTGAACTTGTTTTTGTAGTGGTTTTGACAGGAGTTTTAGGCGCAACTTTCGGGGTCGTTGTCTTGGTTTGTGCAAAAGCGGCCAATGATAGAGCCATACAGGTGATCCATATAAAACATTGCTTCATGTCCTTCATATTGGGCCTAAATTTAGTTAATTAGTCAAATGTGATCGTTAATCATCTGTCAAATACTTCATTTCAAGATCATACTGGTTACCTTTGCCCCGTGAGAAAGCAAAAGAAAAGAATCGTTTTAGAAAATATCAGGGTAGAAGACTACGCTGCCGAGGGCCGCTCACTGGCAAGGGTAGATGGTAAAGTCATTTTTATAGAAGGAGCCGTACCCGGTGATGTGGTGAATGTGCAGCTTACCAAAAACAAGGCTGACTGGGCCGAAGGGCATACCATACAGATCAATAGTTTTTCGTCCGATCGGGTACAACCTTTTTGTTCGCATTTTGGTGTTTGTGGCGGATGCCAGTGGCAGATGCTTCCTTATGAACAACAGTTACGATACAAACAAAAACAGGTAACAGATAATCTTACCCGTATAGGTCGAATAAGTTTGCCTGAAATAATGCCTATTGTGGGCGCCGGTGAAACCCGCTATTACCGTAATAAAATGGAATACACATTTGCTACCCGGAAATACATTCCAACTGATGTATTCAGGCAAATGAAAGCCGAAGGTATTGATCCCGATGAGCTACACGGTGCAGCCGGTTTCCATGCGCGCGGTTTCTTCGATAAAGTAGTGGAAATAGATACCTGCCATTTACAGGCTGAGCCCACTAACCTCATCAGAAAATTTGCGGCTGCATATACACTGGAGAATGAATTACCTTTTTACGACATCAAACAACACCAGGGATGGTTGCGGAATATGTTTGTAAGAAATACCAGCACAGGAGAGTTGATGGTAAATGTGATATTGGGTTATGAAGACAAAGAACACCGTGAAGCGATGTTGAATGGAATGCTGAAAAATTTCCCAGAGATCACCACATTATTATACACCATCAATACCAAACGCAACGATAGTTTATTTGATCTGAACCCACAGGTGTATAGTGGGAAAGGATATATCATTGAAAAACTGGAAAATTTTCAATTCAAGATCAGTCCGAAATCATTTTTTCAAACCAATACCGGGCAGGCTGAAAAATTATACCAGGTAACAAGAGATTTTGCTGAACTGGATGGTACACAAACAGTATACGATTTGTATTGTGGCACCGGAAGTATAGGTATTTTTGTAAGTAAACAGGCTGCGAAAGTGGTAGGTGTAGAAGTGGTGGCTGATGCTATTGAAGATGCCAGGGAAAATGCTAATCTCAATGGACTTACCCATACTGCTTTTTTTGCGGGAGATGTAGTAGATATTTGTGATGATGCGTTTTTTACCACGCATGGCAGACCTGATGTTGTGATTACAGATCCGCCGAGGGCTGGTATGCACGACAAACTGGTGAGGAAATTACTGGATATAGCGGCACCTACCGTTGTTTATGTAAGCTGTAATCCAGCTACGCAGGCACGGGATCTGGCATTGCTGGATGAGAAGTATGCAGTTACAAAAATTCAACCGGTTGATATGTTTCCACATACCTTGCATATAGAAAA
The DNA here is from genome assembly GCA_003526435.1 of Chitinophagaceae bacterium. Lineage (GTDB taxonomy): Bacteria > Bacteroidota > Bacteroidia > Chitinophagales > Chitinophagaceae > Sediminibacterium. The sequence continues at coordinate 3,048 of DPWF01000044.1, forward strand.
TGTGGTACAGTTAAAGTTGAAGAATTAATATTTGATTATCTAATTAAATACGCAATGGCGTTATCAATATGACAGAATTCAGACCGGGGAGATTTGAGATATTACCGATCATCATCAAGAACCTGCTGATCATTAATGGTATTTTTTTCCTGGCACAGATTACTTTTTCAAAAGGCGCGGCTCCTGTTTTTGCTTTTGAAGATAATTTCGCTTTACATGCATGGCAGAGTGAGTTGTTTAAACCATGGCAGCTCATTACGCATATGTTTATGCATAGCACCAATGATTATTTTCATATCATCGGAAACATGTTTGCCTTGTGGATGTTTGGCTCGATACTGGAAAACGTATGGGGTGCCAAACGCTTTTTAACTTTTTACCTGATCTGCGGACTGGGTGCTGCATTGATGCACCTGCTTTTTCTGTCGTATGAATTATCGCCCATGATCAGGGATTATGCCCTGGTGGCACAGCAGCAGAATGATCCGGTTGCTTTCAGAGATGCATTGCTGAGTTTCGGGCGCAAGTATGAACTTAGCTGGTATCAGCCAGAACTGATTAATTACCTCCGTTCGACCCCGGGTAATACGGAGATAACAGAACAGATACTTAATAATATCACATCATTTTACGACAGCCGGCTGAATACGGCAACAGTGGGTGCAAGTGGTGCTGTATTTGGTATTCTTGCCGCTTTTGTGTACCTCTTCCCCAACACATATATCTATATTTATTTTCTGGTTCCCGTTAAAGCAAAATGGTTGGGTATATTTTATTTCGGATATGAAATCTTTTATGCCGTACAAAACTCAGCAGGCGATAATGTTGCCAGATGGGCGCATATTGGTGGCGGACTTGTTGGCTTACTGATTGTAATTACCTGGAACAAAACCAACAGAAAAACGTTGTATTAATAAAGAAATCGTGCGATATGGCCACACAATCTTACAAAAGCAGTAGCAGGAAAATATTATTGGGGCAGGATAATAATTCACTGGTATTCCTCTTTGCTGTAAACATGTTGATGTTTGTGATCGTGAATTTTCTTAAAGTGGTCTATTACCTGTCAGAAATACCCGATGAATTTTTTTACCAGCAGGTATTAAACTGGGTAAGCCTTCCGGCACAAACAGATACATTTTTAACCAGACCCTGGACCTTTATCTCAACCATGATTACGCACCATAGTATATGGCAGCTCATCAGCAGTATGTTATGGCTCTGGTGTTTTGGTTTTATTTTACAGGATCTGGCTGGCAACAATAAACTCATTCCCATTTATATCTATGGCGGATTGGTTGGCAGCCTTTCTTTTCTGCTGATGAATAACCTGGTTCCGGTATTGGCCAATCATGTGCAAACAGTGGCACCTTTACTTGGTGCAGGTTCGGCAGTTATGGCTATTGCCGTGGCTACTACCACGCTGGCACCGGATTACCGGGTTTTCCCTTTACTTAACGGAGGTATACCATTGTGGGTGATTACGCTGATATTCGTGGCCATCGACTTTGCAACACTGGCTACCGGTAATGCAGGTATTGGAGCCGGACACCTGTTAGCGGGTCTTGTCGGGTATTTTTATATTCGTCAGTTGCGTCGGGGATCTGACTGGGGAGCCTGGATGAATAAATTCGCACAATGGCTCGATGATCTTTTCAATCCCGAAAAAAAGCATAACGTAAAGTCTTCATCCGATAAACATTTTTATAAAACCGGAACAAAACCATTTGAAAAAAAAGCCAACCTTACCCAGCAAAGACTTGATGCGATACTAGATAAAATTAACCAGGAAGGGTACCAGTTTTTAACGGATGAAGAAAAAGCTTTTCTCAAAAGAGCCAGTAACGAGGATATTTAATTTTTCAGTATTATGTCCATTTTATTAGGAGTCACTGATTCACGGAATAATGTTTTATCATCTGTGAATCAGTGGCTTTTTTTCAATCAGATACTGTCATTAATCAGTATTTTTAACTCATGGCAAGGAGCTTTTTCCGGCGGGCAACAAAAACCCTGGTCGTTATACTCAATCTGACGATCGTTGTGCTATTCCTGCTTGCCTGTTTGAGTCCTTTTTTAAATACAGCCAAATGGTGGATGATTGGTTTTACAGGACTAATTGTTCCGTACCTGATTGTAGGACTTATCTTCTTTATTATTTTCTGGCTTATTGTAAAACCCAGAATGGCATTGGTTTCTATTGCAACCTTGCTTATCGGATTACAGCAGGTAAATGTAGTGTTTGCATGGCGCCCCGGCCCGGCAGTGAATGAAAGAAAACCGGAAGGGTTGTTGCGTGTAGTAAGTTGGAATATCCAGAGTTTTAACGGATTTACCAAGAACAAGGAAGCCAGAAAAATGGCCAGAACCGAACTTGTGGCATCGATCCTGAAATTTGAACCCGATGTTGTTTGCTTACAGGAGTTTAATCATAAGGAAGGGAACAATCCTGAATCTGATAATTTATCTCTTTTTAAAAAAAACTATCCCTATCACCACTTCTCCAAAGATTATATAAGAGGTGGTGGTGAATATCAATCGGGCTGTATTATTTTTTCTAAATATCCTATTGCCAATACAGGGAAGGTGAAATATCCCGTTGCCGAGAGTTTGATTTACGCCGACCTGGTAAAAGGAAATGATACCATCAGGGTATTTAATACACATCTACAGTCATTCAAATTCAAAGAAGCTGATTATTCTGATCTCGAAAAAATAAAAGATCAGGACGATGAGGGTTTACGCGCGTCTAAAAATATTGTCCGGAAAATGCGACTTGCATTCAAGCGCCGGGGTGTTCAGGCCGGAATTGTGAGAGATGAGCTGAACAAAAGCCCCTATCCATCGCTGATCTGTGGCGATTTTAATGATGTACCCAATTCGTACACTTATTTTCACATCAAACAGAACTGGCAGGATGCATTTCTGAAAAAGGGTTTTGGCATTGGCAGAAGCTTTATAGCACTGGCCCCCACTTTGCGGATCGATTATATATTGGCCGATCCGTCATTTCAGGTAAAACTGTTTGATATGGTAGACGAGGGTCTTAGTGACCATATCATGCTTGTTTCTGATCTGCAATTGAAAAAATAAATATCTTCGCAGCATCATGAAGCTGAAACGCCTCCATACCTGTTGTTGCTGTTGCTGATCCGAAAAGAAACCTGTTCAGGATCTTATTCCTTTTGTTACTTGTTTTATTTCCTCTAATTTACCAGCATGTCACTCAAAGTTTATAACTCGCTTACCCGGAAAAAAGAAGTTTTTGAACCCATTAATGCACCCTATGTGGGTATGTATGTGTGTGGACCTACCGTGAGTGGAGAAAGTCACCTGGGCCATGCCCGACCCTTTATTACGTTTGATGTGGTGTATCGTTACCTCATGCACCTGGGCTATAAAGTACGCTATGTAAGAAATATAACAGATGCGGGTCATTTTGAGGAAGAAGGAAGAGCGGCAGAAGATAAGATCAGCAGTAAAGCGGTACTGGAAAAACTGGAGCCAATGGAACTGGTGCAGAAATATACCAACCTTTACCATTGGGCCATGGCAAGATTTAATAATCTGCCACCCAGTATCGAGCCCACTGCTACAGGCCATATTGTGGAACAGATAGAAATGATTAAAAAAATCATCGCAGATGGCTACGCATATGAGGCCAACGGCTCTGTTTATTTCGATGTAGAGAAATATAATACCGACTTTTCTAAAAAAGGACTGCCCTATGGTATGCTGAGTGGCCGTGTATTGGATGACCAGATAGACAGCACACGTGAACTCGATAACCAGGAAGAGAAGCGTAATAAAAGTGATTTTGCACTATGGAAAAATGCACCCCCGGAACATATTATGCGTTGGCAAAGTCCGTGGGGAGAAGGATTTCCGGGCTGGCACATTGAATGCTCTGCCATGAGTACCAAATACCTGGGTAAGGAATTTGATATTCATGGAGGTGGCATGGACCTGCAGTTTCCGCACCATGAGTGTGAGATTGCGCAGAGTACGGTATGCAATCATAAAACCCCCGCACGTTACTGGTTACACAATAACATGATTACCATCAATGGAAAGAAGATGGGAAAGAGTTATAATAATGTAATCAAATTAAGTGAGTTGTTTGAAGGTACGCATCCCATACTGGAGCAGGCTTATCATCCAATGACGGTACGTTTTTTTATACTGCAGAGCCATTATCGGGGAACACTCGATTTCAGTAATGAAGCTTTGCAGGCATCAGAAAAAGCATTACGCCGTTTATGGGAAGCATATGAGTGGTTAAGTAAGCAGGAAATTAAAACGGGTGTTACTGCTGCCGATAAGAACCTGGATGAAAAAGTGCAGGAACTGATCCGGGAGTTTGATGAATTCATGAATGATGACCTTAATACAGCCAAAGTATTGGCTAATATGTTTGAACTGAGTTCAGTTATCAATTCTATCAAAGACAAGCATATTAAAACAGAAGCCATCAGCACTGCTACTTTACTACTGTTACAGCAACAACTGAAATTATATATCGAAGATATATTTGGTCTGAGTGGAGAGCGTACTGCAGATGATGGCAAAATGGATGGGGTATTACAACTGCTCATCGATATCCGTAAAGAAGCCAAACAACGCAAAGATTTTGTTACCAGTGACAAAATCAGGAATGAACTGGCAGCGTTGGGTGTACAGTTGAAAGATGAGAAAGATGGTGGAGTGAGCTATACAATACAATAGGGTTGGTGAATAGTGAGAGGTCAGTTAAGAGCTATACGCAGGGTGGTGCATGAAATATTTGTCTTATTGATGGCCGGCCAACAAGCAATTATTTCATCGTAACTCTTACCCCTAAAAAAAATCGGATGCCCTGGTTGGGTGCATACACATATGTAGGATCAAAACTCAATGCATATGGATTTTCAGGTGTTGCAGCAATTTGTCCACTAGCATCATACTGAACTTTCTTATCAAAAGGGTCATGTGTACGGGCAATTAAAAAAGGATTGCCTTTATTGGGTGTCCAGTTCAACAGATTTTTTACTCCGGCATAAATTTCTGTCTGTTTTAAACCTGAAAAAGTAAACTGAATATTTTGCAAACTCCATAGTGGAGAGTTGGGCTTTCGAGGATCTAGTTTGCCTAACAAGGGTAAACGCATCGGACCATAAAAATTACCGGTATAATCAATAGCCAGGTTCCAGGGTTTTATTTTGTAAGATAAAGACCATGTGCCGGTAATTTTTTCTGTAAGTATCTGTTGTGTTTTAATACCATTTTCTACCAGCGATACATCCTGTATAGTAATACCAGCCATACCTTTCAGCCCGTTTAATAAACTGAAATCGGTATTTAGCGTAATACCTTTACTCACTGCATACCCCTTCAGATTGTCGTAATTAATTTCATTCGGATTGGTTTCATAATCACCAATAATGCGATTATTGAAATGGGTATACCATACGGAAAAATCAAACCCCAGTATTGTACCATTATCTGTAAGCATTTTTTTGGTGTAATTGAGATTTACATTGTAAGAACGCTCCGGCTTTAATTCATTTTTGATCACTATTTTTCTGGCACCCGTCAGTGCAGCATGGTCTTCTGTGAACAGATTTACTACCCTGAAACCTGTTCCCGCATTTAAACGAAGATTTTGGTCTTCGTTGATTTTCCATTTGTATGCAATTCTTGGTGTAACAATACTGCCATGAATGGGATGTCTGTCGTAACGCAAGCCCAGTAACAGTTGCTGTTTACCTGATTTAATTTCATCTTGTATAAATACGCCTGGTAACCAGGTTTGCTGTGGCAGGTTTTTAGGATTAAAAGGGTCTGCATTATTAGTAGCCGGTGTATTGTCGTCATAATAAGTATAGCGGGCAGCTAAGCCGGATAAGAAATCATGCCCGCCTATTTTTTTATCCCAGGTAAGCTGGTGAAAAAGAATCTGCTGGTTCGCTATATAAGAAGTGGTGCCATAACGGCTATCCTGCTGATGCGAATTATACGATACCGAATACAATAGTTTTTCTTTGGTGGGTAACTGATACTGACCGGTAAGTTCCCATCGGGTAGTATAAATGCTTTCACCATAAAGACTATCGCCACCTCTGAAACTTTTATTCCAGCGCATATCACCACCCCAACGGTCTTCATGGTAATAGCGTGCAGCAAAACTAAATAAGCGGTTTTCTTTTCGTGATACCGACCATTTCTGAAAAACAGAAAGTCTTTTTTGCAGGGTTACATCTGTAAAACCATCATTATTATTGTCAATGGGATGATCATAGAGGTAACCATTTAAACCCGTTAATACACGAATTTTTTTTGAAGGCTTGAGTACAAAACCGATGTCTGCATTTTTTTCGTTCCACCCTGTATGCATATAGTCTACATAAAACCGGGCAGCATGCTGTGCGTTTTTAGTGATGATATTGATTAGTCCACCTACCGCCTCACTTCCATACAACGACGATGCCGGTCCTTTTACTACTTCTACTCTTTCAATCAATGCATTGGGAATGCCCGATAAACCATATACAGTTGATAAGCTGCTCACAATTGGCATACCATCAATCAGCACCATCGTATACGGGCCTTCAAGACCATTGATATGAATATCGCCGGTATTGCAGATATTACAGTTTAACTGAGGCCTGACACCATTTACCTGTTGCAGTGCATCAAAAATATTCGGCGTTGGATTTTTGCGAAAGAACATGGGTGTAAATACTTCTACGGGTACAGGGCTCTCTGTTTTTCTCACTTCTTTGAGGGTTCCTGTAACCACTACATCCGGAATGGCGGTTTCAACCGGCTTCAAAACAATGTCAATGATTAACGATTCCCCGGCTTTTAACTGAACTTTTTTCCTGAAAGATTCATAACCTACCCGCTCAGCCATCAAAGTATAATTACCGGCTGCTATCGGGCGAAGGCTGTATAACCCATTACTATCCGATGTTGTTTGACTTATACTGTTTAATAATCGTACTGAAACTGTTTCAATGCCTTTTCCTGATGAACTAACCCTGCCTGCTATGCTTGCCTCTTGGGTCCATGCCCATTGTGCAATCACCGTAAATACAATACTCAAAATCGTTTTCATGCTAACAGAACTAATATAGTTTGATTGGTAAAAGTATAAAAGTTAGATTAACCTAACAAAAATAGTTTGCCTTTTCTTTTATCTTTGGGCCATGTTATCTACTACGGAAGAAAATTATTTAAAAGCCCTCTTACAACTTACACTGGAACAGGCCGATAAAGCCGAGGCCGGCACCAATGAATTAGCAGCCCAGCTTGGTGTAAAACCAGCCACAGCCAACGATATGTTGAAGAAATTGCGGGAAAAACAACTGATCAATTACGAGAAATACGGCAAATCATCATTAACCACTGAAGGAAGAAAGCAGGCAATAGAAGTGGTGCGTAAACACCGCTTATGGGAAACATTTCTTTATGAGCACCTGGGTTTTAGCTGGGATGAGGTACATGAAGTGGCAGAACAACTGGAGCATATTCAAAGTTCAAAACTGATAGACAGGTTAGACCAGTTTTTAAATTACCCGTCTTTTGATCCACACGGCGATGTAATTCCTTCCGCATCAGGTGAAATGAAAATACCTGCGAAGAAAACATTGAACGAAGAAGAAGTGGGGCACCATTGTAAAATGGTAGGTGTAAAAGATAATTCTGCTACCTTTTTGCAGTATGTAGATAAAGTAGGATTGCGTATGAACCAACCGATAAAAGTATTGTCGCGTCAACCCTACGACGAACTGATTGAAATAGAAGTGAATGGTCAGAAATCCAGTGTTAGCCCACGTTTTGCTGAAAACATTGTGATCGTTTGCAACGATTGTGAATTACAAAAGAACAACAGTTAAATGCTTTGTTTGACAACTATGTTTAGTGATTGCAATCGTCACTATGCGCATGATTATGCGTTCTGCACATACGGTAATTAAGATAATGTGCGGTAATAATAAATAGCACGGCAGGAATCAATAACCAAAGCTCCCAGTGATGCCAGATAACTTTGCTGAGCAATAAAATGATACCAATGGTAAAGAAGAGCATCGGTATCCAACTATGGTGGTGTTTTTTTCTGCCATGGTATAAAGAATAGGTACCTACAGTAAAGGCAAGGGCTATCATGCCATATTCAAACCAATTGTTTTCAATGATGTTATATCCGAATAAGGGTAAACTGCTTAAGAACAAAGGCAATAAAGCACAATGAATAGCGCAGGCCAGCGAAGTGGCAATACCAAAAGCGTCCCAATTGATCTTGAAATTCATGCGGATGCAAACATACAACAATGCAACACTGTTGCAAAATTTATTTTGCAGGTTTTTTGAAACCCCATTCTGAACTGATTGAGGCGTAACTTTGAGTTTTAGATGAGATATGAGTAGAAAATTAATCGGATACCTTTTGTTTTTTGCTGTGCTGGTAGCAGCTTTTTATTATTTCCTTTTCCGGGGAACAGATAACTGGAAAGTAAAACTTCCGCAACTGAGTTATGTTAAACCATTTATGTTTAAAAACCAGGACGGGGTACCTGTTACTGAAAAAGACCTGTTGGGTAAAGTAACTGTAGTTGAATATTTTTTCACTACCTGTAAAGGCATTTGCCCTAAAATGCATGTAGGAATGAAAGGTATTTATGATACATATAAAGATAACCCTGATTTTTTGATCCTCGCCCATACAAGCGACCCCGAAATAGATTCGGTGGCCCGCCTGAAAGTGTATGCCGACTCTATGAAGATCGACACAAAGAAATGGGTATTAGTAACGGGTAGAAAAGACAGCCTGTACCAGATGGCCAGAAACTCTTACCTGCTCGATGATCCAAAAAATAATGTTGAAAAAATTGAGGACCAGTTTATCCATACACAATTTTTTGCACTCATCGATAAGAATGGGCAAGTGCGTGGGCAGATCTATGATGGACTGAAAGCAGAAGAACTGGAGAAACTTAAAAAGGATATAGCCGTACTACTAAAAGAAAAAGGGTCGGGCCATTTTGTAAATGGCATTTTTACCAACAACCCTTAGTAAGGAGACAAGTTTATGAATGAGCGTATAGTAGATTTATTAAAGAAAAATCATCTCAGCATTACAGAGAGCAGAAAAAAAATCCTGTCTCATTTTCTCGATGCCAATGGTGCATTGGCGCATGCAGATATTGAACATAAGAGTGGAACTGAATTTGACCGTGTAACCATTTACAGAACCCTGCAAACATTTGTTGAAAAGGGAATGATTCATACCATTCCAACTACCGACAATTCGGTGCGTTATGCGCTCTGCAAAGATGAATGTTCGGCTGGTCACCATCACGACGATCATGTGCATTTTATGTGTGATGAATGTGGCACCACTTACTGCCTCGATCATGTAATTGTTCCGCAAGTAGCTTTACCGGAAGGATTTAAAGCGATAAGAAATGATCTTGTTGTAAGCGGTATTTGCAATAAATGTTCGTAGTGGCTCAAACGATATCCAGACACATTCATCTATCTTCGTTCAAATTTTTTTCATGATCCTAGTTACCGGCGCTACAGGTTTGGTGGGTTCACACTTGCTACGGCGACTGGTTATGAGCGGACAAAAAGTACGGGCTACTTACCGGTCTTCTATTCCGCAATCAGCTATTTCAGCCCAGGTTGAATGGGTGAAAGCAGATATACTTGATATACTGTCAATGGAAGATGCCATGCAGGGCATACAACAGGTATACCATTGCGCGGCTGTTGTTTCTTTTAACCCGAATCAGAAAAAACAATTACAGCATGTAAACATACAGGGTACCGCCAATGTGGTAAATGCTGCATTGGATGCCCATGTACAGAAAATGGTTTTCATGAGTTCGGTAGCAGCACTCGGAAGAATTAGACAGGATGTAGCCATTGATGAAACCATGAACTGGACCCCTGAAACCAGTAATAGTGAATATGGAAAAAGTAAATACATGGCCGAAATGGAAGTGTGGAGAGGTATTGGTGAAGGATTGAATGCCGTGATTGTAAATCCTGTTATCATACTTGGTGCAGGCGACTGGAGCAGCGGCTCAACCGCCATCTTTAAATCGGCTTATGATGAATTTCCCTGGTACACAGAAGGGGTAAGTGGTTTTGTAGATGTGGAAGATGTGGTAACCGCGATGATCGGGTTAATGAAAAGCGATATAACTGCTCAACGTTATATTATAAGTGGTGCCAATATTCCTTATCGTTCTGTTTTCAACCTGATAGCAAAGGGTTTTGGTAAAAAACAGCCTTCACGAAAAGTAACCCCTTTTATGGCAGCCATCGTATGGCGGTTAGAAGCCATTAAATCATGGTTTACAGGAAAATCGCCCTTACTCACTAAAGAAACGGCAAGAACAGCCCAGGCAAAAGTGCATTTCAACAATACCAAATTATTGAAAGCAGTTCCATCCTTCTCTTATACATCTGTTGAAACCTCAATAGACAGAATATGCCAGGAGTTAAAAATTAAATACCAACTCCCATAAGCATCATCCGTGTAATTTGGAGTATCTTGTAACAGGTCATGAAATACGTGGTAACCATCATATTGTCTTTATCGCTTTACGCACCACAGGTCGCTAAAATTTTAGCTTATGCAGAATGTTCTGCGCTGGCTATTACCATGGCCGATCAAAACTGGTGCGATTGTATGTTTACTACCGATACAGATACCGATGGTATTCCCGCCACAGAAAAACAAAAGGATATTCAGTTTAAAACAGACTGGAAATTTACCCCTGAGAAAAATATAGTTGTAGCAACCATAAAGGCCTACCCCGCTTCAACAAAAAATAGTTTTATTTCTTTTCAATTACCTGCGCCCTATTTAAAGGCTGTTTTCCATCCTCCGCTCGGTTAAATAAATACAACGCTGTGATGTTCCGGATAACCGGAACCGTTTATTTATTCAAACCTTTAATCGATTTACCATGAAATCATTGATATGGTTTGTGGCCGCTATATGCATGGCCACAACCTTTTCGCCTGCTCATGCGCAGGCACCGACAAATTATGCCAATACCGAAATAAAAAATGCCAGTGGCGATGCAATGCTGCTTGGTCATTGTGATATCGCATTGCTAAAACAGGGTACATTCCAGCAATGGTTTGTGCCTGGTTTTACAAGTTACCAACCCGATTCATCCATTACCCGTTTCCTGCAACCATTACTGAAAGGTAAAGTCATTGAAATATTCCTGGGTACATGGTGTGGCGATAGCCGGCGGGAAGTACCACGAATGCTAAAAATGCTGGAATCATCAGGTTACGATATACAGAAAGTAAAACTGGTTTTTGTAAGTAATGCTGCTGATATGTATAAGCAGAGTCCTCAACATGAAGAAACAGGTAAAAATATTAAGAGGGTACCAACATTAATTGTGTACAGCCAGCAAACAGAAATCGGGAGAATCATTGAATATCCGGTGGTATCGCTCGAGAAAGATTTGTTGAGTATACTGAAAGGAGAAAAGTATGTACCGAATTATAATCAGTTAAGGTAGGGAGTGAGTAGTGAGCAGTCAGTAGTCAGTAGTCAGTAGTGAGTGTTTTGTATACTCACTACTGACTGCTCACTACTCACTATTCACTTCCCATCTTTCTCCATTACTTTCTTCCACAGTTCAGGAATTCGTTTGATCCATACCAGTTCTCTTCTTTTCAGTGAAGCATCTTCGGCAGGGTAACCAAAATAGGTTTTACCACCTTCCAGCGAAGAAGGAACACCACTTTGTGCCAGTACAACAGCATTGGCCCCAATGGTAAGGGTTTTACTTACGCCAACCTGTCCCCAGAGTGTAACGCCATCCTCTATAATGGTTCCGCCGGCAATACCAACCTGTGCGGCAAATAAACAGTTGCTGCCAACAGTGGTATCGTGTCCAATATGCACCATATTATCCATACAGGTGCCTTTGCCGATCCTGGTTTCGGCAGTTACACCTCTGTCGATGGTGCAACCGGCACCAATTTCCACATGATCTTCAATCACTACATTACCACAACTCAGCATTTTTTTAAACCATACATCACGGTTTTTTTTGCTGTTGTAATAAAAAGCATCGCTGCCAATAACACTACCTGATTGTATTACTACATGGTTGCCGATGATGGTATGATCTAGTATGGTTACATTCGGATGAATGATGCAATGGTCGCCAATTTGTACATGTTCACCAATAAAACAGTTGGGCATTACAACTGAAGTTTCGCCAATAACTGCGGTTGAACTGATGCTTGTTTGTGCAGGCGTAAAAGGTCTGAAATGCTTAACAATTTTTAAATACGCTTCAAAAGGTTCATCAGTAATCAATATACTTTTACCATCTGGAATCACAACATCAGCAGTATTGATAATGATAAAATCTGCAGCACTGTTTAAACACTTATCATAGTATTTTGGATGGTCCACAAAAACCAAATCTCCACTTTCTACCTTATGAATTTCGTTGAAACCGGTAATCATGGCCTGCGGATTTCCTTTGAGCTCAGCGTTGATCAATGATGCGATCCAGCTTGCAGAAACGGGTGCGGGGAACTTCATATGCCCTTTTTTTGTTAAAATCAAAGGTAATGACCGCTTTTGATGAGAAATTATTTTAGTTGGATTTTAACGTAAAAAACAGCTTGTTTTTTCTGTTGTAATCCCTTTTTGTGTTACCGGATGATCATATCCGTAATAAAATTCAATCCTTTGAAACCCTTTATTCATCAATATTTCAGAAGATCATTATTTTTTATCTTTTGAAGTTTGTATTGCTTATCTGGTATAAAACACAACCTGTAAAGAGCTTGTAAAACACTGAGCTATTCACAACATCCCCTAAAATGTGAATAAAATTGTTTAAAAATTTTTTTGCTTTCGATAAAACTCTTTTTAATATTGTGTAGGGAAATTTATTTCCCAGTACTTACTAACCCATCCATATACAAAGTCTCGCTTCTGCGGGACTTTTGTTTTACATGAATTACTACTTCATCATCTACAAACCTTATCTCGTTCAATCGCAGTTTTCACCGGTTGAAGGAAAGCAAACATTAGCCGATTTTTTTGATGTGCCTACAGATGTTTATCCGGTTGGAAGACTTGATTACGACAGCGAAGGTTTATTGATATTGACCAATGATAAACAATTGAATCATCGTTTGCTGCATCCGAAATTTAAACATGAAAGAGAGTACTGGGTACAGGTAGATGGAGCCATTACGCATGAAGCCATTGCACAACTGTCTAAAGGAGTAACCATTGCTGTTGATGGTAAACAACATCTAACTGCAATGGCGAAAGTTCATCGTTTCGAAATAGATCCCGAGGTTCCGGTTAGAAACCCGCCCATCCGTTTCCGAAAAGAAATTCCTGCACCATGGATCAGCATGATTTTACATGAGGGGAAAAACAGACAGGTAAGAAAAATGACAGCAAGTGTTGGCTTTCCTACCCTGAGACTTATTCGTTACCGGATTGAACAATTAACCATCGATGGAATGCAACCTGGCGATCTTGTTACTATTCCAAAAGCATCATTATTTAAACAACTGTTCCATGAATAATTCTGTTATTGCTCAAAATGCTGTTTATTCTATTACAACTGATCCTGACGCCATGGATATCGCCACTATTCATCGGTATCTATCGGAAGAATCCTATTGGGCCAAACATATTCCTATTGCATTGGTTCAAAAATCGATCAGGCATTCCCTTTGTTTTGGTGTTTTTGATGGAAATAAACAAGTAGGTTTTGCCAGGGTCATTACCGACAAGACCTGTTTTGCTTACCTGGCCGATGTATTTATTTTACCTGCATACCGCGGACAAGGTTTGTCGAAATGGCTGATGGGAACCATTCATGCACATCCCGATTTACAGGGTCTGAGAAGATGGATGTTGTTCACCAAAGATGCCCATGGTTTATACAGTCAGTTTGGTTGGGAACAGATGCCTGATCATCTGACCAGCCGTATCATGCAGATTCATCATCCTGATGTTTACCTGCCCTCTGACCAACAGGCTGCTGAATAATCCGCTAATCTTTCACCAATCTTGCCTGCTAAGCGTTAATTTTGCTGCTCTTTAAGTAATCGTAGCATTTATATGAGTCAAGCACATTTATCGGAACAGGAACTGATACGCCGTGAGAAACTGGCCAAATTGCAGGAAGCAGGTATTGATCCATTCCCCGCCGCTTTGTATCCTGTTAGTCATTATTCAACAGATATTAAAGAAAACTATTCAGAAGAAACCAAGGATTCATTTGCCGGCATTTGTGTGGCAGGAAGGGTCATGAGTATCAATGACAAAGGCAAAGTGTTCTTTATCAAAATACAGGACAGCAAGGGCATTATACAATTATATGTGAAGCGCGATGACATTTGTCCGGAAGAAGACAAGTCGTTCTGGGATCATGTGATTAAACATGGCCTTGATCTGGGTGATATTATCGGTGTAACAGGGTTTGCTTTTATTACCAAAACAGGAGAAACATCTGTTCATGCGCAAACATTTACCATGCTTGCCAAATCGCTTAAACCACTTCCGGTAGTGAAACGCGATGAGGAAGGAAATGTTTTTGATGCCGTTACCGACCCTGAATTCAGGTACCGCCAGCGTTATGCCGACCTGATCATCAACCCCGATGTAAAAGATACATTTGTAAAGCGTACCAAACTGATCAATACCATCCGCACTTTCCTGAATGAGCAGGGAGCACTGGAAGTAGATACACCTGTATTGCAGGCTATTCCCGGAGGTGCAGCGGCCAGACCCTTCATTACACATCATAATGCGCTCGACGTTCCTTTTTACCTTCGTATTGCCAATGAGCTATACCTGAAGCGTTTGATTGTTGGTGGATTCGACTGGGTATATGAATTCAGCCGCAATTTCAGGAATGAAGGAATGGATAGAACACACAATCCCGAGTTCACGGTACTTGAGTGGTATACAGCTTACAAAGATTATTTCTGGATGATGGAAACCAC
>DPWF01000044.1:18074-18455 GCA_003526435.1 Chitinophagaceae bacterium
TGAAAAAATTGCCATCGCATTACATGGCACCACAGATGTTCCCCTGGGCGATAAGATCATCAGTTTCAAAGCGCCGTTCAAGCGAATCAGTATTCATGATGCAATTAAAGAGAATACAGGTATTGATGTAAGTGACATGGATGAAGCAGGGTTGCGTGATGTTTGTAAACAACTGAAAATTGATGTGCCCGGTAATATTGGTAAGGGTAAGCTGATCGATGAAATTTTTGGGGCAACAAGTGAACATACATTTATTCAACCCACATTTATTATTGATTATCCGGTAGAGATGAGTCCTCTTACCAAAAAACACAGAACCAAACCAGGTTTGGTAGAAAGATTTGAGTTGATGGTAAACGGAAAAGAAATTGCCAATGCTTA
>DPWF01000208.1 GCA_003526435.1 Chitinophagaceae bacterium
GCTATAGCCTATAAAAAAGCGAAGCTCGTCGGGTGAAAGTTTCTTTGTCTGAAGTAAGCTAAGCACTTCTGAAAAATCGCCTCCCCAAAATACATGATCAGTTACTTCTATACTACCGGAAATAAGATCGGGTCTGCGGTGTAGAAAATGCAGGGTGTCTTTTTGTACGGGTCCCCCTTCGAGTAGCGGTATACGGAGCCCTCCGGCTGCCGGCATTACATCTTCCAAAGTAATTGCCAGTTGTTTATTCAATACAAATCCAAAACTGCCTTCATCCTGGTGCTCACACAGGAGAACAACGGTACGAAGGAAATTAGGGTCCTTCAGGAAGGGGTCGGATATCAGTAATATTCCGGGCTGTAGCATATCCATAATGAAAAGTTAAGCTAAACATTTTAATCAGGCAAGCCGTAAACAAGGCGTTAAAAAGCTGATAAACATCTATATTGACTGTTTGCCACTTGCGACAGACCATTATATTTGTGAGAATGAAGAAAACTTTCCCCGTTATCGTCATACTGATTACCCTGTCACTGTTTGGACTTTTTATCATTCAAAGTTCATGGCTCAATAATTTACTTGAAATCAGGAATACAGAGTTCAGGAGTAAAGTAGATAATGCAGGGGGAAGGGTAGCGCTCAAATTAAATGGTGCTGCAAAAAGTACACAATCTCTGCGTTTGCCCAAAAGAGGCGGACTCTCTTTCAATTCAGATTTTCACCTGCATGTATTAAAGCCACCTACAATTGATCAGCGTTACAGTGTGCAGGATATCTCCCGAATGATCCGTACCGAATTAGATACGGAAGGAATAAAAGACATCAATTTCGAATACGCCATTATTGCTCCATCGGAAGACATAGAAATGTCGACCCGGAATTTTTCCAAAGAATACTGGGATACAGTAGTCAACCGGCGTCATTATTTTGGTATTGTTCCTGATAGCGGTTCAGATTTTGAAGGGATCAGTAGCATTGAAACATTAGTGATTGTGGTACCCGATTTCAAGAAACAAGTATGGGCCTCTCTTAAATGGGAACTGATCGGGGCTGCTGTATTTATGCTCATCATCATTGCAGCTTTCTATGTAACGATACGCTCATTATTGAACCAGAAAAAACTGAGTGAGATAAAGAGTGATTTCATTAACAACATGACGCATGAATTCAAAACACCGCTGGCAACCATATCTCTGGCGGTTGATGCAATCAGGAATGAAAAAGTACAGGCTGATGCCACAAAAATGAAATACTTCAGTGGCATCATCAAAGAAGAAAATATCCGCATGAACAAGCATGTGGAAACCATTCTTCAGGCAGCACTCATGGAGAAGCAGGAATTAACATTAAATGTAGTTCCGCTTCATGTTCATGAAGTGATACAACATGCACTCGACAATCACCAGTTACAGTTACAGGACAAAGAAGGAGTGGTAGAATTGTATCTCAATGCCGCTAATGATCTGATTGAAGGCGATGAAGTGCATTTCACCAATATGATATCCAATCTGGTAGATAATGCAATTAAATACTCAAAAGACAAACCTGTAATTCGTATTACGACGCACAGTACTGCTAAAAACATTGTTATCCGTGTGGAAGACAATGGTATTGGTATGAATAAAGAATCATTGAAACGAATTTTCGAAAAATTCTATCGGGCACATACCGGAAACCTGCATAATGTAAAAGGATTTGGTTTGGGTATGAGTTATGTGAAAACAGTGATTGACGCACACAAAGGCAAAATAAAAGTAGACAGCACTTTGGGGAAGGGGAGCAGTTTTACAGTAGAAATGTTTTTGAAAAAAGAAAATGCGTAATCAATCTTTAGCAGTGCACCATAATAAACAACCATCGCCATAACTCAGGAACCTGAACTGATGGTTAAGTGCATGGTCATAAATTTTCTTCCAGTCAGAACCTGTAATCGCGGCTACCAGTAATAACAAGGTAGATTGGGGTTGATGAAAATTGGTGATCAATCCATTCATAATCCTGAACCTGTATCCAGGAGCAATAATGATACTGGTTTTGGTAATAATTCTTTCTGTTTTTTGTGCTTGCATCCAATCCAATAGTGCAGTAAGTGCAGTTGAGGTATCAATTTGAATATCGGTTTCATATGGATCCCATTGACCCACGGTTAAAGATGATAAACTGATACCTGGCTGTTGCATAACCTTTACCCCCAGCCAGTACAAACTCTCAAGTGTGCGTAGCGAAGTAGTGCCAACTGCAATGATGGTTTCCGGTATGTGAGAAATAATTTCATGAATCGTTTCAACTGATACATCAATGAACTCGGCATGCATTGCATGATCTTGCATCACCTGTGCCTTGACGGGTTTAAAGGTGCCGGCACCTACATGCAGGGTTACAAATGCAGTATGAATATGAGCCGCTCTCAGTGAATTGAGTAAAGAGGTAGTAAAGTGTAAACCTGCTGTTGGTGCTGCTACTGATCCATCATGTTTGGCGTAAACTGTCTGGTATCTTTCATGGTCTGCTGTTTCAGCAGACCTGTTCATATAAGGAGGCAGGGGCAGGTTACCTGCAGCATGTAATACATCCGCAAAAGAAATATCGGCATTATCCCAGCTAAAAGAAATAATGTAAGCGTCCTGTAATTGTTCAACTCTCTCTGCCATAAGCGATACAGGAGAGCCATTGTATAAAAAAGATAAAGAAAGAGTGATCTCCTTCCATTTTTTGGCACCTCCCACAAGACATTTCCAGTACACCTGTTTTTTTTGTAACATGGCTGTTGTAATGTCGGGATAACGATCATCGGGTTCCAGACAAAATATTTCAATGACAGCACCTGTTTCTTTTTTGAAATACAAACGTGCCTCAACTACTTTGGTATTATTGAATACGAGTAAACTCTTGGCTGGAAGTAGTGCAGGGAGCTGAGCGTAAGTGGAATCTGTTATTTCCTGATCACGAAAAATCAGTAATTTACTCTGATCCCTTTCTGCTAATGGGTAACGTGCAATTTTTTCATCCGGTAAATCATAAGTAAAATCCAGTATCGACAAATCTTTGGGATGCTTCATTGCAAGATATTAAAACGGCAAAGTTAATATTGAAGTAGCTTAAAGCATAAATCATTTCTTTCTCCGTACTATTTTTAAACCACTCCATTGCTCACTCACTGCACAAACTTTTACATCTACCCAACCGGTTGGTAAAATGATGTCCCTGATCCGGTCTTCTGTGATATCTGTAGGAATACCTGCTGATTTCTTATACCAGGAAACCCAGATACATCCTCCCTCTGTAATTTCCTTGCTGAGTTGCGGGAAAACACGTTTCAGCTCATCCTGGGTTTTCACAAAACAATGGGCGATGTCAACTATCCCACTTTTTACCACATGAAGGGGAAATGGGCTCTCAATGATTTGAGCGTACTCAATGGGCGCAGCAACCAGCTTCATGCGGGTTGTTGCTTTTATTCCCAGCTTTTGCCATACCGGCTTGCCTGAATAGCCAATGGTAGCCATTTTATATTTTTTTAGTAATTGATATTCAATCAAATATATAGCGGATAAGTGTTTCATCTGGTTATCCACTTATAATTCACACTAATTCACATTTCATTCACACCCCATTTAGGCCAAATCGGCTGAAAATCAATGCTGTTTTGAATCCTGGCTTGTTTCATTCTGTGGATAAATACAATCGCTCCAAATTCGGGTAGAAAGTGGGAAAAAGTGTTATTTTGTGTCAACAAGTGGTAATCTTTAAAATATTTATTCACCAATGACAGGATTTCACGGAGAATATGAAGCTACAGTTGACGCGAAAGGGCGTTTCCTGCTTCCTGGCGGACTGAAAAAACAGTTGCCGGAAGGGGAGAGCCGTTTCATACTCAGCCGTGGCTTTGAAAAATGTCTCACGTTGTATCCTTTGAAAAGTTGGGAAATAATTATTGCAAAGATCAGCCAGTTGAATGATTTCGACCCCAAGGTACGCCAATTCCGTCGTCAGTTTTTGGGTGGTGCAACAGAAATAGAGCTGGATAGTGCCGGCCGAATGTTGTTGCCCGCCTCGCTGAAGGAGTTTGCAGGCTTAAGCAAGGACATCATCCTCGCTGCGGCTCTTGACCGTTTCGAGATCTGGGATGCCGGTAAGTACAAACAGCTCTTTGAGGATTTCTCACCAGAAGCTTTCAGTAGCCTGGCGCAGGAAGTGATGACCGATAAAATTTGAAAATGAACGCAATTTGAAAATGAGGCAATTTGAAAATTTGAAAATGA
>DPWF01000139.1:0-6202 GCA_003526435.1 Chitinophagaceae bacterium
TCCGTGTCGTAATGGCCGAACATAATCAAGGTTCAGGTCAGATACATGTTCATCGGACAAAAGTTTAAATGCATCTTCCCCTGTATAACCAGGCATAATGTTGGTAAAGAAATATTTTTCATCCTCCCGGTGAAAAGTATAATTAAATCCCATACTCAACACGCGACCTGGCTGATTATACTTATGTTGATATACCGCAGAAGCGATAGCCGTATATTTTACTTCATCTTCAAGAAACTGCCATAGGCGTAACCGCTGGGAAAGATCTTTATTGAAATAAGGTATATCGCCTCTGTCAATAATTTTTTCCCTGTTAAAAAAGCCGGAAACGGTTAAACTATTCTGTTCATCGGGCATCCAGTCGATACCTGTTTTAATGGTACTGAAAGATGTATTTCGATTTCGTTTTACCTGTTGTTGCACTTCGGTGCCGTCATTATATTTTCTTACTGCAAATTCATTCCTGTTAAGTGTATGTGTATAAAGCCAGTCTGCCTGTAAAAAAGTATTCAGCTTATCTTTTCTGTAGTTAAGTGAAACAGATGGATTTAGTTTTGGTGTTGCCTGGTATTGTCTTCGTATACCCGGCAGATTATCTCTCCTTACCCAAAGTGATCCTAATCCACCCGAAAGACCAATACGACCGTTCCATCCTTCTTTCCTGCTTTTCTTGTAGATAATATTAATGATGCCTGCATTCCCATTGGCTTCATACATGGCAGAAGGGTTGTTTATTATTTCAATCCGTTCAATGGCAGATGCCGGTAGGTTATCTAGCCCCGACTGGTTACCAAAACCTGTTATAGCGTTTTGTTTACCATCTATCAATACCGTTACTTTATCGTTACCACGTAACAAGATTTTTCCGTCCTGAACAGTTACACCCGGCAAATTCTGCATAGCTTGTAATACTGATCCGCCGGCCTGTGCAGGATTATTGGCAAGAGTAAAAACTTTCTTATCCATTCTATCAGATACACCATCCTTAGTACGTGTTGTACTTACTGTAACTTCGGCCAGTACTTTTGGATCTTCTTTCAATTCTATTATACCGAGGTCGAGGTACTGGCTCAGGTTACCTATTACCATATCCTGTCGGTGTGTTATATATCCATTATAGTTTGCCGTAAGGAGGTAGCTGCCGCTTTTAATACCTGCAATTACAAATCGTCCGTCTTCACTACTAATGGTTCCTGCTACAAAAGAAGTATCCCGACCGGCGCTTATCACTATATTAACATAAGCCAGTACCGACTTGTTTTTTGCATCTTTCAACTGCCCGGAAACTGTAACGGTATTTTGGGCATTAACAAGTACAGGGAACAATAAGAAGATCCATTTTTTCATCCTACAAAATAACCGATCTTATAGAAACAGGAAGCATTCTTTGAAACAAATAAAAATGAGTTGTTATTAAATGATCTTAGCCAATACCCTGGTTGGTTGTGTAGCATGTAGTTGCTTGTTAAAATGAGCAATTCGATTTACGCAAACAGTAATAACTGCATGCATTTGTCATTTGAATATCAAGAAAATGATTTCAGCTATTTTGTATCCGTGATTCAGCATTCTCTGGATTTCACTACGCCAGAGACGAAGTAGTTTATATGCTGTATCTAAAGTGGTTTTTCCGGCCAGAAATCTTTGGGGGAACAATTGAACAGCTTCGCTATTTCATTGAGGTGGGAAGTTTTGTATTTGGTGCGGAAGTTAGGGCTCTCTACCTGCCCAATAAAGCCTGAAGATACATCGAGGTGAACAGCAATATCAACCTGGGAAATGCCTAATTCATTTCTGATCTCCTTGATTTTGTTGATCACAAACCAGTCTACTTTATTTTTTAAATTCTTACTCACCATTATATGTGCAAAGACGGGAAAGAAAAAAACCTGTCCACTTAGTCATGACTAAGAAAATTTGTTATATTTGAATAGGCTTTTTACTATACTGGTGAATAGCGCATCATGAATATTTGTTTTAGCCTTACAGTGAGAATCTTTGAAATGCAATACCTGTAAGGCTTATATCAATAAACAGTTAACAATAAAAACATGCAACCCCTGCATACAAAAAGAGATTCATGGCTGGAGATGACCATTGTTTCGAAAGAAACACTGGGTACCATTCTGCGTCATCTGCTCTTAAACAGGGTTTACCACGAAAAAAACGCCCCCCGGTTTTTTCACTTACGATTCGGAAATCCAGACCCAAGGCATTCCTTTAATATGAAAAACCAGCTCACCCACATTCATCCTCTTGGCTCCGCCTGGTGTTTATTGCAGACCCAGTACGCCAAAAAGCCGAAAAACCCGGTATAGTTTCTACACCCATCTCTCACGTTGAAACATTTATTTTCTCACCATTCTTAACTGCAAAAAATGCGAACATTTTGCTTACTGGCTTTGCTTTGCCCCTGGCTCAGCTTTGCGCAGGTTTCACCACAAAATGCCACCCTGTTAAAAGGGCAGATCAGGTCTGCCGGCAACACCGAAAATGTTGCCGATGCAGTATTATACCTGGTTTCAAAAGGCAGCCGTGTTCTCTCTGATAAAGAAGGACATTTTCAATTGTCTATCCAATCATTTCCTGATACACTTGTTATCAGCCATACTGGTTATATTACCCGTCGCATCAGGATCAGCAATGCTTCTTTTCTTGATATCCGTTTGGAGCCTTCAACAGATATACTTACTGAAGTTGAAGTACAAACAGGTTATCAATCCATTCCTGCGGAAAGAGCAACAGGATCGTTCACTAAAATCAATTCCGAACTCTTCAACCGTAAAGTAGGCTCTTCTGTTCTCGACCGGCTGGATGGCATTGCTTCCGGTTTAATTTTTAACCGCAACCGAACTCCCAATGCCAACGAGTCGGCCATACAAATACGTGGCCGCAGCACCATTTTCGCCAATACCGAACCCTTAATTGTGGTTGACAATTTTCCTTTTGAAGGCGATATCAACCAACTCAACCCCAACGATATTGAATCAGTCACTTTACTGAAAGATGCAGCGGCTGCTTCTATCTGGGGCGTAAGAGCAGGTAATGGCGTCATTGTAATTACCACCAAAAAAGCCAAACAGTCTCCTGCTCCTAAGATACGCTTCAATAGCAATATTACCATTGGAGATAAACCTGATCTCTATTACCAGCAAACTGCAGATGCTGCTGCGCTTGTTGAAATGGAATCATTTTTGTTTGGAAGAGGCTACTACAATAACCGCATCAACCAACGCTTCCCCGGCCTCTCTTCCGCTGTTACCATTTTTGATGACAGAAGAGCAGGAAGAATTACCAGCGCAGACTCTGCCGCACAAATTCAACAACTTATACAAACAGATAACCGTACAGACCTTACCCGTTATTTCTATCGTCCATCCTTAGCACAGCAATATGCCCTGAATATTTCAGGTGGCAGTGAAAAAGCGCAGTACTATTTCTCTGCGGGATGGGATAACCAAAACCTCTCTCAACTGCAGCATGATATCAGCAGGGTTACGCTGAGAAGTAAAACGCAATTACAACTGGTTCCAAGCAAGCTTGATTTTTCGGCAGACATGAATATCATCACCTCACGCACCAGCGCCCCTTCAACTGCTTACCTCAACAGTTACCCGCTTTACCAGCGCCTTGTAGATGATAATGGAAATGCACTACCTGTTTACAAAGACTATCGCAAAGCATGGTTAGATACCATCGGTCAGGGGCAGTTGCTGCCCTGGCATAATAAACCTTATGATGATATCAGAAATACAAACAACCAAACATCTAGGTTTGATACAAGGTTTCTCACCTCTTTACTGTGGCACGTTAGAAATGGATTGAATATTCAACTCAATTATCAGATAGAAACAGGTTCGTCTGAAACGCGCAACCTGCAAGAGATGGAAA
Source organism: Chitinophagaceae bacterium (assembly GCA_003526435.1). Taxonomy (GTDB): domain Bacteria; phylum Bacteroidota; class Bacteroidia; order Chitinophagales; family Chitinophagaceae; genus Sediminibacterium. The sequence continues at coordinate 3,892 of DPWF01000139.1, forward strand.
ATTATTTTACAAGAGACTTGATTAACAGGTATACACAACCAAATTATATTACCGGGATACCATCTTATGCCATTCCATTTGGAGATATTCTCGACAGAACAGAGCAACGCTTTACAAGTCATAACGGCCGCGTGCAAGCTGTGTATCAAACAAGATGGAATAATCATCACAGACTGGATGTGCTTGCCGGCGCTGAAATAAGACAAATATCAGCTCGCAGAACTACTTACCGAAGATATGGCGTGAATGAAGCAAATGCAACAGATATTGACATCAACCCATTGGGTAATTTCCCTTCATTACCGTTTAATTTTTCTACCAGGATACCTTTAAACAATGCGCAGAACAACGCAATTGACAGATTCATTTCTCAGTTTATTAACCTCGGTTACAGTTATAAAGAACGATACCAGTTTACACTCAGTGCCAGAAAAGATGCGTCTAATTTATTTGGCGTGAATGCCAACCAGCAAACCGTACCCTTATGGTCTGCAGGAACAAACTGGCAGGTGCACAAAGAATCATGGTTCAGATTGGCATGGATCAATGCATTGAAAATCAGGGCCACATATGGCGTTAGTGGTAATATAGATAAATCAGCTACGGCATTTACAACCGCTGGTATTGGTATTTCCAGTGTCTTTTCTCAGCCAACTGCTTTTTTAATTAACCCACCCAACCCTGAGCTGGCATGGGAGAAAATTTATATGCTGAATCTTGGGATTGATTTCGCTTTTCTGAAAAATTGTTTGTCTGGCAGTATTGAATACTATCAAAAAAAAGGACGTAATCTTATTGGAGCCAGTCCTATTGCACCTCAAAGTGGTATCAGTCAGTTCAGACAAAATATTGCAGACCTTAACACAACAGGTTTTGATGTAACGGTACATGCAAATATCCTCAGTACTTCACTGAAATGGAACACGCAGTTATTATTCAGCTATAATAAAGATCAGATAAAACGTTATCTGGTTCGTGCGGGTCAAACCAAAGCCTATATTACCAATATCACATCAAACCCATTGGAAGGGAAGCCGTGGTCGGCGGTATTTGCTTATCCGTTTGGCGGACTTGATCCCTCCAATGGTAATCCATTGGGTTGGTTATCCGGCTCTTCAAGCAGTAACTATACACGTCTCGTTACTCCTGCAGATATTAGTGAACTAAAATATTTCGGATCGGGTCGTCCTACTTTTTTTGGTGGATGGAGAAACGATCTCAGCTATAAGAACTGGTCATTTTCTGTAAACATGGTATACTCGTTAGGATACTATTTCAGAAAAAATTCAATCCGCTATAACAATGCGTTTACTGCATCCATGTCTGGGGTTCCTGCTATGCATTCAGATTATCAACTAAGGTGGCGTAACCCGGGCGATGAGTTATTTAGCAATATTCCTTCCATGGTATATCCCGCTGTTCCGGCGCGCGATGAGTTCTATCAATATTCAACTGCACTGATTGAAAAAGGCGATCATATCCGTTTAAATGATATAAGAATAAGTTGGGATTTACCATTAAAAAACAGGAACCGATCATTACTACAGACCTGCAGGTTTTATGCTTATGTAAACAATATCGGCATTATCTGGAGGGCCAATAAAGCGGGTATTGATCCTGATCAGGTTACAGGTTTCCCCACGCCACGCAGTTATGCAGTAGGTATGCAAATAGATTTTTAATCATCAATTCACAAATATGAAAACATACATACCAAAACTCATTTTTTATTGCGGTCTGTTCTTGTGGATGGGCTGTTCAAAAAATGAGTTTCTCAATAAAAAACCAAATTCATCCATCATCATTCCTACCACCCTTGCAGAATTACGATCTATGTTAGATTATACACAGGTCTTTACCTTCTCACCGGGTTTGGGCGAAATGGCTTCTGATGATTATTATGAGCAACCCGTTAACTGGCAGGCGATAGCATCAGTTGTTGAAAGAAACAGTTATACATGGGAATCGGACCTGTACGGTAACCAGTTATCGATAGCCGACTGGTCGCTTCCTTATCAGCAGATATTGTATGCGAATATTGTACTGGAGCAATTAGACAAAACAAAGCCAGGTGAATCAGAGATACGGGAATGGACTGATATCAAGGGATCTGCTTTATTTAAAAGAGCATTGGCATTGAGTAGTCTTGTTCAACATTTTGCCGCTGCTTTCGACAGCAGCACGATGAACACAGCAATGGGTGTTCCTATCCGCCTGACTACAGATGTAAAATCTTATCAGCCAAGAAACAGCATGAAAGAATGTTATGATCAGATTTTTACTGATCTGAGCATGGCAGCACAACTATTAT
>DPWF01000139.1:6210-8471 GCA_003526435.1 Chitinophagaceae bacterium
GTTGTTCCGGCTGTAGCAAAAAACCGACCCAGCAAGCCTGCGGCTTATGCATTAGCAGCAAGAAATGCATTGTTCACCGGGCAATTCGAAAAAGCAAAGAACTATGCCGATAGTGCTCTGCAGCTATATAATTACCTGACAGATTATAATAGCATCAGCACAACAACGGTAACACCTTTCGACCGTTCACAACCGGAGATACTGTATTACTGTCAGGCAATTAGTCAGTATACTATTTTATCTACTCTTTCTACCACAGTGTTTACCGATACAAGTTTATACCGATCCTATGCCGTTAATGACCTAAGAAAAAGCATTTTCTTCCGTACGATCAGTGGATCAAATATGGGATTTAAAAGAGGTTACAGCGGAACCACTTTCGTTTTTACCGGTCTTGCAACAGATGAAGTGTATTTGATAAGGGCAGAGTCATCAGCCAGNNGCCAGACTTGGACAAGCCAATGCTGCATTAACCGATCTGAATACGCTCTTGCAAAAGAGATGGCGAACAGGAACTTTTACGCCTGTAACTGCAGCGAATGCAGCAGATGCACTGAACAAAATTATTGCGGAGAGAAGAAAGGAGCTTGTCTGGAGAGGCTTACGCTGGCAGGACCTGAAAAGATTCAATAAACAGGGCGCCAATATTCGTTTACAAAGAATACTTGGTACAGACAACTACCTGCTTGAACCTGGCAGTAACAAATACATTTTTCCCATTCCACAAGAGGAAATTTCTCTGAGTGGTATTATTCAAAATACCAGATAAACTAATACTTATGAAAACAATACAACTAATTATCACTGCACTTTTAGTAAGCAGTTTTTGTTATGCACAAACAACATATCCTAGCAACCATGCTATTATTACCGGCAATATTTTGATTTCTCCCAATGATACCATTATTGTTACTTATTATCCTTACAAATTCGGGAATACACAAGTAGGAGGTATTGTAACAAAGCATGCAAACAATGATGGCAGCTTTCTGGTAGAAATACCAAATATGGATCATCCTTATTACTTTTCTATTGTATCTGTTAAACGTGGTGGGGTATTACTCGATAACCAGTTAATTGAGCCAGGCGACAGCCTGATGATTACAAGCGATATGCAGGCCATACAGCAGGGTAAAAACACTAATAAGCCGTTCTTTACAATATCCGGATATAATGCCGATAAAAATATAGCTATTCAACTTTTCGAATTTGCAAGATTCTCCAATAAAATATCCGGACTGCTATTAAGTATGACAGATCAATATACAAGTCTCAGAGAAGTCTTGTCTGTCATGCAAAAAAACAGTGAGCGACACATGCAATACTGGGATAGTTTAGTTACTGTTAACCATTTTTCAATATCCCGTAAAACAAAAGACTATTTATTACTTGATTTGGAAGTCCTAAAAATTAATGGCGTATTAACAGTGTATAGCGGCTTGTATGAAAAATTTGCGGGCAACCATTCATCGGAAACAGCACTGCAACAATTACAAACAGATTATAAAGAAATGGTGGAGCCAATGTTAAAAAACCTGATCAGCAAATATGATTTTTCTACTGTTTCTCCTACTTTTTTGGATATGGCATTTCGTAAAACGTTTATAGATGCCAAAATTCAAAATAACGGAGAAAAAATAATCAGCGGCATAAAATACCTAGATGCCGTACAACAGTGGTCCACTACATGGAGAGAAGAGATTATAACAGCATTAATGGCTTATTTATATACTTATGGGTATAATGTAAAAAATATGCCCGAAATGTTCCCGGTTTTGGAAACCATGGTTAATAAGCCCCATTTAAAATCTCTGATCCAGAATTTTGAAGAGCTTTATACCCCTGGGAAACCGATATCACCATTTCGGCTAACTGATACGAATGGTGAAATCATCAACATCAGCAATTATAAAGATAAAATTGTGGTACTTGACTTTTGGTTCACAGGCTGCAATGCCTGCATTCAAATGGCAAGAATTCTAAAAATTATTAAGGAACGTTTAGTAGATCATAAGGATATCATTTTTATGAGCGTTTCTATTGATAAGAAAAAAGAAAGCTGGCTTAAAAGCGTAGCGGAAGAAAAATATACCCATGCTGATTTTATCAATGTTTATACAGATGGAGAAGGCATAGATCATCCTTTAATAAGACGTTATAATGTTACAGCTTATCCTAGGCTAATCATTATCAGCAAAAACAACAAACTGGCTACAGCTAATCCACACATTCCCCGCAATTTTGATGAAATTGATATACTG
>DPWF01000307.1:0-3288 GCA_003526435.1 Chitinophagaceae bacterium
GAACTCAATGCACTCAGGGATATTTCCTGGCTCAATTTTGCCAAAGTCCGGCTGGGTTGGGCGCAGGTAGGTAACGATACAAGACCATATCAGACCGATAAATACTATGACCGTATTTATGGTAACAGTTTTACCAATCCATCTACCTTATTCAATACTGATCTGAAACCGGAAATTACCACCAGTTATGAAGCTGGTTTAGACCTGCGTTTCTTTAAAGGAAGATTAGGTATTGATGTTGCCATGTACGATAATAAAAGCCGTAACCAGATATTGGCCATTCCTTTAGATCCGGTATCTGGCTATTCAAGCGCGTTGGTGAATGCTGGTTTAATCAACAGTAAGGGTATTGAACTGACTTTAACAGGGAAGCCAATGGTTCGTAAAAATTTTGCATGGACCACCACACTCACCTGGAGCCGAAACAGAAGTTATGTGCGTGAACTGGCTGCAGGAATCACTAACCAGATTATTTATAGTCATGGAGGTAATGTGAGCATTGAAGCAAGAGTAGGTGGCAGAATGGGAGACTTGTATGGCAGAGGTTTTCAGCGAACAGCAGACGGGCAGATCATTTATTCAACGAATGGATTGCCTGCACCACTTGATCCTGTAGCAAAAAAATGGGGTAATGCTTTTGCAGACTGGAAGGCAGGACTGATGAATGAGTTTACCGTTGGCGATTTCAGAATCAGCATACTGCTGGATGGCCAGAAAGGTGGTAGCATGTATTCTCAAACCAATCACAAGAATAACACACTTGGTAAAACAAAAGTAACATTACCAGGAAGAGACAATGGAATTGTAGGTGATGGGGTGGTATTCAATAATGGAACAGGTAAATATGAAAAAAATACAGTGAATGTAGCTGCCAGCTCCTACTATGATAATATTTATGCGATCAGTAACGCGGAGATGAACATTTTTGATGCTTCCTTTCTGAAACTCAGGGAAGCAAGAGTAGAATTCAATCTGCCAAAGAAGGCATTGGCTAAAATTGGTATCAGGCAAACAAGTGTAGCTGTGTATGGCCGCGACCTGTTTAATATTACCAGCTTCCCCGGTTTTGATCCGGAAGGTGGTAACCTGAATAGTGGCACACTTACACCTGGTGTTGAACTAACACAGTTCCCCTCAACCAGAAACATGGGTATCAATCTCACATTTAAATTCTAACCCGGAAAAACATTCATTATGAAAAAGTATTCATTCAACTATTATATAATGCTACTCATGGTTATGCTGATGAGTAGCTGTGCCAAAAATTTTGAATCACTTAATACAGATCCTAACAGACCTAAAGAAGTAAATCCAGGTGTAATGCTTGGTCAGCTTCAATACAGAATTGTGAGTTCCTCTGTTACTGCTGCAAGAAACTTTACACACGAACTGATGCAGGTTGATGCGCCCCGCTCAAGTCCAGGGGGAACCGGATTACATCGCTATGTTGTAAACCCGGGAGCAGGCGTATGGAGTAATTTTTATTCTTATTTAACAGACATTGAAGATATCTATCGAATTGCAGACGAATTAAATGAACCTAACTATAAAGCCATTGCTCTGATATACAAAGCATGGACCTATTCCATTTTAACGGATCTGTATGGAGATGTTCCTTTTAGTGAAGCAACCAAAGCTACGGATGGTAATTTTCAGCCGGTATTCGACAAGCAAAAAGATATTTATACCAAAATATTGGCCGACCTCGAAACTGCAAATGATCTTATTAATACCAGTAAGGCATTGACTTACGGTGGCGATATGTTATACAATGCCAATGTATTGTCGGGAACAGTTAATCCAGGAATGGTAAAATGGAAGCGGTTTTGTAATTCCTTAAAACTCCGTTTATTAGTAAGAATATCGAAGCGGAACGATGAGATCAATGTAAACAATCAGATTACTGCGATGCTGGCTGATGCTGTAAAGTATCCCATGTTTGCAGCGAACGGCGATGAAGCAATATTTAAGTTCACGGGCTCCTTCCCGTATTTCAATCCATACTATAATGCAAGACAGTTAGATTGGCGCGATGGTACTTATTTCACAAAATTCTTTATGGATAAGATGAATGCTGACAATGATCCGAGAAGAACTTTATGGAGTACAACCGTAACGGTGGGAGGTNNATTGAGAGCGGTTACCCGGTAACCACTGAATACCAGGTAGGCCGTAATTCAAGTTACAGTGATGTACTGAAAACCTATGTACCCATGGGTATTATGATGACATTGGCTGAGCTTGAGTTTATAAAAGCTGAACTGGCAGTAAAAGGCTTTGCAACAGGCAGAACTGCAAAACAGCATTATGATGCGGGTATAACAGCTTCTATGACTCAATGGGGACTTGCACTACCATCAGGTTATCTTAATCAGGCAGGTGTAATGTATGATGCCACTGCAACCGTGGATCAGCAGATGGAAAAGATCATGCTGCAAAAATATTATGCCTATTTCTTTGTGGATTATCAGTCATGGTTTGAAAAAAGAAGAACGGGTTATCCTGCACTTCCAAGGGGTGCTGGTATTCCATCAGAAAATAAATTTCCTAACCGGGTGCCTTATCCAACCTATTTACAATCACTCAACGCAGCAAACCTGGCCAAAGCCATTACTGCAATGGGAGGAGATAACAGTGATATAAAAGTGTGGTGGAATAAATAAATCAGCTCAAAATAATATGTATGAAAAAGAATAGTCTATTAATGATGGTGTTACTTGTTTGCCTTCAGGTTTCGGCGCAGGTAGATACCTCTGTAAAAACCCTGATCGTCTTTTTTGATGGATTAAGGCCTGATTATATTACACCAGAGCTGATGCCTAATGTATATGCATTCAGCAAAAGAGGGTCGTATGGAAAACAGCATCATAGTGTTTTTCCTACTGTTACGCGTGTGAACTCGTCATCGTACTCAACAGGAAGTTATCCAGGTACAAATGGTATTATGGGTAATACGGTTTATTTTCCGCAGGTGAACCCTGTAAAGGGCCTGAATACGGGAGATGCCAGCGAGTTGAATAAAATTGCAGCAGCCACCAACGATCGCCTGTTAACTGCTGTTTCGTTGGGGGAAGCACTGGAATCTGTTGGACAAAGGATGATGGTATTCAGTTCAGGTTCTACAGGACAGGCTTTATTGCAGAATCATAAAGTGGGTAACGGCGCAATTGTAAATACATCAATGATATTGCCGGCCTCTTTTAAAGAACAGTTGACAAATGTATTGGGCCCTATTCCGGCACATGCAAAACCCAACAGTGCCCAGCATAAATGGATTACCGATGCATT
>DPWF01000307.1:3353-5201 GCA_003526435.1 Chitinophagaceae bacterium
CAGTGATGGTATTGGTTCTGTAGCAGCAAACGCTTCCATCAGGTCGGTTGATGAACAATTTGGAAGAATCATTGCTGCATTGGAGGAGAAGGGAATGCGAAATAAAGTAAATATTATCATTTCTACAGATCATGGATTTGTAACCAAGGCAGGTAAGCTGGGTGTAGCTGAATTTCTGATTCAGAAAGGATTGAAAAAAGATCGTGACTCTGATGATATAGTAGCTGCAGAAGGTGCATTGTACATCAAAAACCACGACGCTGAATTGATTCGCAAAGTAGTAGCTGCATTGCAACAGGAAGAATGGGTAGGAGCCATATTTACAAAAGCTGATAAAGCGGGAAGTATGAAAGGCTGGGTACCCGGTACACTCTCATTTGACGCTATACATTGGAACCATCCAGAACGGGCAGCCGATATATTGGTAGATGAAAACTGGAATGATGCAAAGAACAATACAGGCTACGCAGGTACCAGCTATGCACGTGGTGTTGCAGGTCACGGAGGGTTTAGTCCATATGAAGTACATATTGCTTTGCTCGCAGATGGCCCTTCATTTAAAAAAGCATTTGAAGGCAACCTGCCTACTTCGAATGTAGACATCGCTCCAACGGTTTTGTCTATTCATCATATTCCAGCGCCTGCTACCATGAAGGGCAGGGTGTTTACTGAATTATTTACCAAATCAAAAGCACAACCGTCAGGTGCGAAAAATGAACGTGTTGAAACCAGTACAGTGGTAAATGGGATTACTTATAAATTGATGCTTGATATAAGTACAATTGACAAATACAGGTATATTAACTATGCCAAAACAGAAAGAGTGTTACAGTAGCAATTAAGAAGTTGAAATAAATAAAAATGCGCCTGCTATTTATGCAGGCGCATTTCTTATTGTAATGAAACGGTTACACCTTATTTCAGGGATGCTAGGTCAATCACAAACCTGTACCGTACATCAGCTTTAATCATTCTTTCGTATGCTTCATTGATTTGCTGCATGGAAATTACTTCTACATCGGAAACAATATTGTGTTCTGCACAGAAATCGAGCATCTCCTGTGTTTCTTTGATACCACCGATCATGGAACCAAGGATACTTCTACGTTTGGGCACCAGGTCAAATGCAGGCACTTTGGAAGGAGATTCCGGAAGTCCGACAATAATCATGGTTCCATTTGTTTTTAACAGGTTCAGGTAAGTACTGTATTCATGATCAGCAGAAACAGTATTCAGTATAAAATCAAAGGAATTTTCCAGACTCTTCATGGTATCCTTATTCGTAATAAGCGCAAAATGATGTGCGCCTAATCTTTTAGCGTCAGCCTCTTTGGAAGGAGAGGTGCTGAGCATGGTTACTTCTGCACCAAAAGCGGCTGCAAATTTTACACCCATATGTCCAAGTCCACCTAAACCAAAAACAGCCACTTTATGTCCTTTTTTCACTCCAACATAGCGCAACGGTGAGTAAGTAGTAATACCTGCACAAAGTAGTGGTGCTACCCCTTCAAGTGGAAGTTTATCTGAAATATGCAATGTATAATGTTCATCAACCACAATATTGGTGGAGTAACCTCCGTAAGTAGGTGCATTGGTCACTCTTTCACGACCGTTATAAGTGCCTACCATGCCGTTATCGCAATACTGCTCCAGATCGTTTTTGCAGTTGTCGCAGGTGCGGCATGAATCAACAAAACAGCCCACACCGGCCAGATCACCCACTTTAAATTTCGTTACTTTATCTCCTATCCCAACAACCCTTCCAACAATTTCATGCCCTGGAACCATCGGAAAAATGGCTTTGCCCCATTCTTCACGGGCCTGGTGAATGTCTGAATGACAAACCCC
>DPWF01000216.1:0-130 GCA_003526435.1 Chitinophagaceae bacterium
ATTCGCCGATAACTGGTAGAATGGAATTAACCAATACAGTTGAAAAATTGTATGACAGAAACAGTAATGTATCAGTTAAAAACACCAACTTATATTATAATAGTAGTAACTATCAGTTAAATAAAACAGA
>DPWF01000216.1:179-2737 GCA_003526435.1 Chitinophagaceae bacterium
AATAGTAATGAAGTGTATGGCAAAAACATTTATTACAACGGTGATTTTGATCCCTCAGTAAATCTCACATCGCAACTTGCCGCTAAGAATATTTTAGCCATACCCGTTTTAACTGCCGACTGGAAAAAAATAAATGGCGTACAATATTTGATTGGTGCCAGTGCAGCTAAGTTTTCACAAACAGATGATGGGAGTATTAAAATAACNNAGTACAATACGGAACTTGCCAGCCCGGCAACCGGAACCTTTCTTTCATCTTTTAATCCGTCCATAGCACCCTATGCTAACAGTGGATTTGTGCTGCAAAAATCAATAGGGTATCGTTCTGGTCTTATTAGTCAAACATCAGATAAAGGAGGCAGTGCCGCATTTATTATGAACCAGAACGGCCGTGAGGTAATTGCCAAAACTGCTAATGCAACTTATACAGATATTGCCTATACCGGATTTGAGGGAATTGATAATGGTAACTGGAATTATAATAGTAGTGCAGTTACAGCCGGAACTGCTAAAACCGGAAACAGCTATTACAATCTTTCCGGAAATAATATTACAACTACGCAAACACTTTCAACATCAAATAGCTATGTGGTAACTGTTTGGGGTAAATCAGGAAGTATCACGATTAATGGAGCTACACCCGGGTTAGTTCAGTCCGACGCAGATGGATGGGGTCTTTATAAAGCAGACTTATCCGGTATTAATAGTATAACGATAGCGGGTACAGCTTTACTGGATGAATTGCGTTTATATCCGAAAGGAGCTTTAATGACTACCTATGCCTATGCTCCTTACACAGGCGTGTCGGCCACCAGTGATGCCAATAATAGAATCACTTATCAGGAATACGACGATTTTGATCGTGTAGCATTAATACGCGATCACCAGAAAAATATCCTGAAATACAATTGCTATCAATACCATGGCTTTGATACACAACCTTGTTATGGAGAATTTGTAAATAATATTGCCTCACAGGTATTCACCAGAAACAATTGTACCGGAGCAGGTTCAAGTGTTACGTACATAGTGCCCATGGGAAGGTATCGGTCATATATTTCTCAGGCAGATGCTGACGCAAAAGCACAACAGGATATAAATGCCAACGGGCAGAACTATGCTAACGCAAACGGCACCTGTACAGTGTATGCGAAGATATTTTACGAAAATGTGAATTATTTCTATTCCAATACAACAGGAGATGTAGTAGTACGCTTCTTTTCAGACGCATCCTGCACCATACCCGTTTCTGTTTCAAATCTTACAGTAAACTGGCATGCAACAGACGAGTGTAATAACGGGTTTGTAATTGGTACAACAGGTACTGTGGCGAATGGTAGCTCACTCGTTCTTGCCTATAATACCACATTGTCTTACGAATACTTCCCCAATTATAATGACCCTTACAGTATTACCTGTTGGGTACCCTTTTTATTATTAACCGGTGCTAACTATACAGTGGTACAATAAAAATTATTAACATGAAATCAATCATCAACAAAATAGCAGGCAGTGTTCTCTTTTTATTGTTTGGGTGTATTCAGGTACATGCACAGGCTAAGGGGAAATTTAATGTAGACTCTTTGGTAATGCATAGAACACTTTCTATGCAGAAAATACTGTCATTGGATTCTGTACAAATTGTGGAGGTGAAAAAACTGAATAAGCAGTTGTTGCAAAAAATGGAAGATGCAGGAGCGCAGAAAACAGAAACAGCAAAACGCTTAGAAGGAATCAATGATGCTAAGGAAAAGTATGAAAAAGCACTTGCTAAAATACTTTCCAAAGATCAGTTAGACAGGTACAGGGCCGAAGAAACAAAAAGAGTAAAAGACTTTGAAACAAAAGCTGCTGATAAAAAAATACCGATAAAGAAGCTGAATTAAATACCTGCAAAACAAGTATAAACAGACTTAAAATTTGCCAACCAAATAATTGTCACGGAATGAAACATAATACAGCCATCATCCTGTTTTTTCTGTTTGGGTATTTTTCTATACTCCAGCAAACCCAGGCCCAATCTAATACGCCTGCTGCTGTTACAAAAGTACCGGCCGTAAGTAGCGGATTGGTATATACTCCCGCTGCATACCATCAAAACATATTGCTACATAAGGTACTTACTGTAGAGCCACAGCGACCCTATACCAGTTTGACAGACGTGATGTCGGATGCCCGTACGGTAGAAGAAGTAAGAAAGTCGGTAGTGTACAAAGATGATTTCGGAAGACCATTACAAACCATTGACTGGCAGGTAACACCCGGAAAAAAAGACATGATAACCCCTCAGGTGTACGATGGTTTTGGGAGAGAGGTGCATCAATTTTTACCTTACGCATCAACTGGCAATGATGCCGGTTTCAGAACAAATCCGTTTAATGAACAGAATGGTTTCTATACGGCTACCTATACCGGCCAACAACCGGCTTTTGGTAATGAGCAACTGTTTTACAGTAAAACAATATATGAACCATCACCTTTAAACAGGGTAACGGCTTCTTATGCGCCAGGCAATAGCTGGGTGGGTTCAGAAGGCAGTTCAAAAGAAAGAGCCGCTA
>DPWF01000216.1:2785-4948 GCA_003526435.1 Chitinophagaceae bacterium
GGTGAATGATATTTCAGATAATGTAAAAAACTGGAGCATTGGCTACAGTACACATACTTATTCAGGCGATGATGCTTCAACTAATATGCCGGTTGTACTTAGGGACTACAGTGCAGGAGAATTAATGAAAACCCTTTCTGTTGATGAAAAAGGATTTCAGGTAATTGATTATACCGATTTAAATGGCCGTACCATACTGCACAAGGTTCAAACAGACATCAGCAATAGTAATACTTACATAGGTTGGCTTTGTACCTATTATGTATATGATGATTTTGGCAGACTCAGGGTTACCATAACACCCTCATTGGTAGAAAAAATCGCACAGGCCAATAACTGGTCCATTACATCCGAACAATTGAATGGACTCTGTTACCGCTACGAGTATGACCAGCGAAGCAGACAATGGGCCAATAAAAGCCCCGGAAAGGCCTGGGTATATATTGTATATGATAAAAAAGACCGGCAGGTATTTGTGCAGGATGGCAATCTGGCTGCTCAGGCATCTTCGCAGTGGATAGGTACCATCTACGACGAACTAAACCGCCCCATACAAACAGGTGTATTGTATTATTCCGGTAACAGAAGCCAGTTACAGGCTTTGGTGGATGCACAGAGTACATCAACCACTTCCATCAGTATTGGCGTGAATAGCCAGGATTCTATTGCTGCTAATTTGATGATAAACCAGCGACAAACAGGCAGAACTTCTTATAAAGCTACCAGCACTATTATTTTTGAAAGCGATTTCAACAATGAAACAACAGCAGAGTTTACTGCGGAGATAGTTAGCCCAACCAGCATCACTTATTCAGGCAATCAATTAGTGAATGCGAACCCCATTCCTCCGGGTCTCACATTTGTTCCGCTCAGCTTTAATTTTTATGATCATTATGCTTTTACCGGAAAAACTTTTACACAGACTTATAATACACAACTAGATGCAGGAACCAACAATTATGCTGATCCTGTTTCTGCTCAGGCTACTTCATTGGTAAATGGTAAACTAACGGGCACGAGGGTTAAAATAATAGAAAACCCCTCAGACCTGAGTAAAGGTGGATGGCTCGAAAATGTACATTTCTATGATGCTATTGGCCGCTCCTTGCAAACACAACATGATAACTATAAAGGGGGGCTGGATATAGTTACCAGCAGGTATGGTTTTGCAGGGGAGATCGTAAGCAGTTACCAGGTACATACCAATACCAGCGCCAACATTAAAAACATGACGGTAAAAACCAATTGGAATTACGATCATGTTGGCAGATTGCTCGATATCAGAAAAAATGTAAACACTGCACCGGAAAGAATCATCGCCAGGTATGTATATGATGCCATGGGGCAACTGTTAACCAAAAAAATTGGTCAGAAAAGAGTAGATGCCAATACGCTTTCTGCTGATGCCATGGAAGAACAGCAATACAGTTATAATATTCGTGGCTGGCTAAAAGGAATTAACTGGGATTACACTACAGATGTTTCACGTACCAAACCACAAGCCAATAAATGGTTTGCCATGGATTTGAGTTACGATTGGGGATTTGACAGCAGCCAGTACAATGGCAGCATCACAGGCCAACGCTGGCAGAATGCCGGTGATAAAGCAGAACGAGCTTTTGGGTATGATTATGATGGGGCAGGACGCTTTATGAAAGCTGATTTCAGACAATATTTTAGCAGCAACTGGCAGAATACCGATGGTTCCGGATTCACCATTGATTATAGTGTAAAAATGGGTGCCGACGGGGTGAACACAGGCTCGGCTTATGATGCCAATGGTAATATCTTGAAAATGCAGCAATGGGGTTTGAAACTGAACCAGAGCCCACAGGTTGATAACCTTACTTACCATTATTCAACTGATAATAACCTGCTGAAAAATGTAGTAGATGGTGTGAATGATACCCAAACGGTTTTGGGCGATTTTAAAACCTCTTCATTGCATCCCCATGCAAGCAATACCAGCCCTAGCCGTAACGACTATGTTTTTGACAGGAACGGAAATATTATTAAAGACCTGAACAAAGACCTGGGCAATGCATCCAACAATGGAGTTGAATACAGCCCTTATACCGGGCTGCCTTATCGTATAAAAAAATACAATCCTGCTGTAAACGGAGGCATTGGTTCAGACATAGAATATGTGTACGATGCGGCGGG
>DPWF01000124.1:0-3334 GCA_003526435.1 Chitinophagaceae bacterium
AATGGTCAATAAGGAAAACTTGGCTGTGATGGGGGTTATTGTGTACCTGCAAAACTTTTTTCATTCACGATTCAGCATTCACCATTCACGCTATTCACTTCCTTATTCTCGGATCCACTATTCCATACAGCAGATCGGCAAGCATATTCACGAAGATGAAGAAAGTGGCGGTTATCAGTACACTACCCATTACTACAGGGAAATCGAGTTTCTCAAGGGCATCTACCGTTATTTTTCCTATTCCCTTCCACCCAAAAATATACTCTACAAAAAAAGCACCGGCGAGTAGTTCGGCAAACCAGCCTGTTACGGCTGTAATTACGGGGTTTAGTGCATTACGCAAAGCATGTTTTACTACAATCGTTCTTTGACTTAATCCTTTGGCTCTAGCAGTGCGTATATAATCCTGGTTTAAGACGTCGAGCATCGCACTTCTTGTTAATTGTGTAATAATGGCAAGAGGACGTATACCCAATGTAATAGCAGGCAGTACAAGATTTTTTAATTGCAATGACCTCCCTTTGAACGGATCAACATCATATAAACTACCCGTCATTTCCAGACCAGTATAATGGCTGAATACAAAACCAAACAGATAAGCCAGCACAATACCCATAAAAAAAGAGGGGGCCGATATGCCCAGCACACTGGCAAATACAGAACCTGTATCCATCCAGGTATCTTTTTTTACTGCGGCTATTACACCGAGTGCAATTCCAATAACAGTAGCGAATAACATGGCCGACAATGCCAATACTAAAGTGCCTGGCAATGCTTCTGCCAATACGGTTGACACTTCTTTTTTGGTCTGATAGGATCTTCGCAGATAAGGTATCTTAATGGCGAACCTTGTTTCGCCTCCGATAAAAATACCCCTCAGCTCCTTTCGCTTTATTTCTTCTTTTGAGTGAATACTGAGTGGTGATACATCATTCAGGTAATACACAAACTGTTTCCATTTGGGTTGATCCAATGCCAGTTCTTTTCTGATATTCTGGATGGTGGTACTGTCGCCTGTTTGTCCTAATACAAGCCGTGCGGGATCACCAAAACCCTGGAACAGAAAAAATACAATCACCACCACCCCTGCCAGCACAAGTAAGCCATACAGGAGTTTTTTGGTGAGGTATTGAAGCATGCAGTTTTATTTATGGAATTAATGCATCTGCTTTTGACAATGACAATTTATTGATAACCCTTGCGCCTTCCATCAGAAAGAAAGTCGGGTTTACCCGTGCCGCCGTTTTTATCACCGTAGCATCGCAGCGGACAATGGTTGTTCCGGGAAACAGTGTTACTGCTTTTTCTGTATCGGCCGTTACAATAGATACCGTAATATTTTTAGCAGCCCATTTTTCTTTGAGAGCAGATAGTTTAGACGACCATTCAGCAGCATTACCCATGTCTTTTGCAAACACCAGCACATATGGATTGGTATTGGCAAAAACAGCCGCCGTAGTATCGGCACCTGATAGGTTTTGCAGCGTGAAGTCAATGATTTTTGCAGTGAGGCCATTGCCTTTTTTTACCAACTTGTCTTTCCGGTCCACATATTCATAAGTGGAATCAAAGTCGGCAGGGAAAGATGTCTGATCAAAGAAGATATCTTTTCCATCTTTTTTATACTGGAACACAATGGCAAAACTATCGGGTATGGCGCCGGCGGGCGTTTTCATTTGCTCCGTAATATCATTGCCCTTTTTGTAGGGCAGACAATCTACGATGGGCAGGTATTTCAACACATACCACTGCAAGCCTGCGGTGGCGAATAAACTCAGTACCACATAGATGACAGATCCTGACTCGCTCATCATGGAAGGTACTTTCCGGTTGGTAAAAAGTAGTATCAGTATCAATAGTAGTAAGAGTAAGTCTTTGCCAAACGACATGGCGGGTGTTAATGGCAAACAATCACCAAAACAGCCACAGGTTTTAATTTTACCGGAGAACAATGCATAGCCGGTAAGAAAAGTAAAGAAGATGATGAGCAACAGTAAGATCCAGCTTATGCTGCGTTTGCGCCAGCCTACAATAACGGCCACACCTGCCACTACTTCCAGTACATTCATCAATAACGAGAACAGCAGCGTATAATCATTCAGAAAATGCCAGCCCCATACTTCAAAGAATTCCTGCATTTTATAGCTGAGTCCTAAAGGGTCATTGGCTTTGATGAGTCCTGAAAAAATAAAAAGCAGGCCTACGAACCAACGGATAAGCATGATGATTGTCCTCATATATCAATGTTTTCCTTCTTCAATTAAAATCAATGCGAAAACTGCATAATTAATGATATCAACATAATTGGCATCAATGCCTTCACTGATCAGGGTTTTGCCGTCGTTTTCCAGTATCTGGCGTATGCGTAATAATTTCACAAGGATCAGGTCGGCAAAACTTTCCTGGCTCATCTCACGCCAGGCCTCACCATAATCGTGGTTTTTATCGAGCATGGTATTTTTGGCAAATGCAACATGGCGATGATACAGTTCATCTACTTTTTCAACCGGCATTTCTTCCACCTGTGGGTTAGCCAGTTCAAGCTGTATCAAACCAATGACAGCGTAATTGATGATGCCTTTGAATTCTGAAGGAATATCATCCCCTACTTTCTGTGTTTTCAGGTCCTGTATGGTGCGTATACGCAATGCTTTGATGAATATCTGGTCCACGACCGAAATGGTCCTGAGCACGCGCCAGGCCGTTCCATAGTCTTTTGTTTTTTTGATGAATATATCTCTGCAACTACCAATGGCTGCATCATATTGCTGATTCGTATTACTCATTTTTTCGAAACCGTTATGGGCTTTGACAATATCTTTGATCTGTGGATGCAATATAAACGAAACCCGCAATGTTTACACTGAACTGCAAAGGAAGATTACTCACAATTGACCAGCCCATTGTAATGGGCATCATCAATGCAACACCTGACTCGTTTTACGAAAGCAGCCGGAAAAACAATGTTGATGCGGCTTTGGAGCAGGCTGAAAAAATGATCAGCGATGGTGCCAGCATCCTCGATATTGGCGCACAAAGTACCAGACCAGGAAGTCATCAGGTGGGTCCTGAAGAAGAAATCAGCCGACTCAGTGGCATTACAGAAGCCATTGCAAAACGTTTCCCCGAAACGGTTATTTCGGTAGACACTTATTTTAGTCAGGTGGCAAGAGCTGCTGCCAGTATGGGAGCATCGGTGATCAACGATATCAGCGGTGGTCATTTCGATGCCAATATGCTTACAACCGTGGCAACTTTAAAAATGCCCTATGTATGCATGCATGTTCAGGGTGATGCAGCGACGATGCACAAAGTGCCGGTGTATAACAATGTC
>DPWF01000124.1:3355-6336 GCA_003526435.1 Chitinophagaceae bacterium
CTTCAAAGAATAGAACAATGCCAGAAAGCCGGTATTGCCGATATCATTCTTGATCCCGGTTTTGGTTTCAGCAAAACACCTGAACAGAATTTTCAGCTCATTCGTTTCACTTCCAGTTTTGTTGCCCTGAGGAAACCTGTGCTGATAGGTGTTTCCAGAAAATCTAATATTTATAAAACACTCGGCATTACTGCGGAGGATGCATTAAATGGCACTACGGTTTTACATACAGCCTCCCTTTTAGCGGGCGCCCATATTGTAAGGGTGCATGATGTAAAAGAAGCCATGGAAGCTATTCGTCTTACACGTTATCTTCTACCATAAAAAAAAGCGCCCCAATATCAATCGGGACGCTCTCTCTGCACTATGTGCAAGTATTGTTTACTGACGTGGCATTTGCTGTGGCATCTGCATTTCAGGTGTAGCAGGTTTTGGTGCGGCTTTTACCACATCTATCACTTCAATATCAAAAGCCAGGTTGGAGAAAGGAGGAATAACCGGTGCTGAACCCTGGATACCATATGCCAGCATCGCAGGAATGATCAAACGACCTTTACCACCTTTTCCAAACAAACGCAGACCTTCATCCCAACCGGGCATTACTGAGCCTGTTCCCACTTCTACATTAATGGGTTGTGCATTGGGGTCCATATTGGTTTCAAATACTTTGCCATCATTGGTTTTACCAATAAAATAACCTTTGTAGCGTACCACTGCTGACCAGCCTGAATCAGGTTTCTGACCCGTACCTGCATTTTGAATTTCTACCTGTAAGCCAGATGCAGTTGACTGTACAGTCAGGTTCTTTTTCTTGGCGTATTCTTTTACTGCATTGATTTCTTTCTGTTTTTCAATAGCAATCTCTTTTTCATAATCAGCTTTTACTTCATCCTGTGTTTTAAACACTTTCAGGATTTCAAAACGACCATTGATCAGGTCACCTTTTTTGAACATATCATTGTAGTCCATCACCTGCATACTTTTCAGGGTATCGATAAACAATACAAAATCAACCTTATCACCTGCACCACAAAGTGTAATGATTTCAGTAAAAGTATGTTTACCCAAACGGGCTGTATCTACAGGAAAATAAACAGGGATATTATCGTATGAAGACTGCAGCACGGTGTCCTTTGATTTCAGTTTATACTCGATATGCATTTTTACAAACTGACCATGTTTCAGTTTTTCTTTGCTCGTCCCGCTGATCTTGTAAGTCATACCGGAAGGTGCTTTTTCATATTGGTTACAGCTTGCAAGCAATACGATCGCCAGTAACAGCGAGGTGGTTGTTCTCATCATTGTTTTATTGTAGTTGATTGTGATATTGTTTGATTATTTCTTTGAAATCTTTTACCGTTGTTTCGAGGCTTTTACTGCTCCGGCCACCGGCTGCATTTTTATGTCCGCCTCCTTCAAAATGTTCACGGGCAAAGGTATTCACATCAAAATCGCCTTTGCTCCTGAAGCTCCATTTTCTTTCTTCATCCCTGTCAATTACAATGGCACCCAATTTGATGCCCTGTATGGTGAGCAGGTAGTTCACCAGCCCTTCTGTATCTCCTGTTTTAATATCAAATTTCTGGAGATCTGCCTTTGTAATATACATCAGGCTGGTATTGTATTCATATAATACTTCCATTCTGTTAAGAAGGGCATGACCAATAAAACGCAACCTGTTTTCCAAAAAACTGTCGTAAATATAGTCGTGTACTTTGGTATGATTGAGCCCTGTTTCCTTCAGGTGTGCTACCATGCGGTGTACCGATGCCGTGGTAGCCGGAAAACGGAATGAACCGGTATCGGTCATCAGGCCCGTGTATAAACATTCAGCCATTGCTACGTTCAATACGTTTGCATGACCCGATGCCATGATGAAATCGTACACCATTTCACAGGTGGAGCTTTTGGAAGTATCGCTGACTCCATAATTAAAGGCTTCTTCCTGCGGCTGCTGGTGATGGTCTATCAGTATTTTAATACAATTGGCTTCCGTTAATACCTGTTCCATATGTTTGGTACGATGAAGCACATTGAAATCAAGACAGAAAATCACTTCAGCAGCATTTACCAGATCAGTGGCTGCATGGCGTTGCTGTTCAAAATCTACTACTTTATCGACTCCGGGCATCCAGTTGAGAAATGAGGCCCAGTTGGTGGGCGATATAACGGTTACATCGTGACCCAGCGCCTTCAGAAAATGGTATAAACCCAGTGTAGAACCCATGGCATCGCCATCAGGCTTCTGGTGCATGGTAACCACTGCTTTGAAAGGCTTACTGAGGGAAGGAAAAAATAAATCGATCGACTGCATAGCGTGGCGGCAAAATTGCGGTTTCCGGACTGTTCCGGCAAATCAATTTAGCCCCTTTTAACAAATTTCCTGCGATTATATCCTGAAAACGGCCTGCTTTCTCGTACTTTTGCGGCCGAAATAGATAAAGCAAGTACTTATGAGCAACAGAACATTTACCATGATTAAACCAGATGCTACCGCTAAAGGATATACCGGAGCCATCCTGGATCAGATCATCAAAGCAGGCTTTAGTGTTAAAGCCATGAAATGGACCCGCCTCACACCTGAGCAGGCTGGCTTATTCTATGATATTCACCGTGAGCGCCCTTTCTTTGGCGAGCTGGTTGAATTTATGAGCAGTGGTCCGATTGTAGCCGCCATCCTCGAAAAAGAGAATGCCGTAGCCGATTTCCGTAAGCTCATCGGAGCTACTAATCCTGCACAGGCAGAAGAAGGAACCATCCGTAAACAATTTGCAGCATCAGTAGGTGAAAATGCCGTTCATGGTAGTGATAGTGATGAAAATGCAGCGATTGAAGGAGATTTTTTCTTTTCTAAATTAGAAAGATTCTAATTAATCGACCTTTTTTGATAAACAAAAGCCATCTATTTAACCTGGATGGCTTTTCTTTTTCCCCGCGCTAACCACTGCGATCCCTGTTTCTCTGCGGTGATTTTACTCGAA
>DPWF01000240.1:0-1005 GCA_003526435.1 Chitinophagaceae bacterium
TTGCGCCAGTTGTTCCATCCTTCGGCAATAATATGATCGCCTATTTTACAACGGATATAGGTTACACTTGCATGCGGCTGCCATGGACGCCCCAGCGATACTTTTTTAAAAGCGGTATCTGCCGTGAGCGTACAATCAAAAAAAACAAATCCATAAGGCACTTCCCTGGGTGTAGATGCCGCCGTTACATGTGAATTCTTCTTACTGTGGATATGGCAATCCTGAAACACGGCTGTTGCCGGACCAAAAATAAAATCAGTGCTGCCTTCTATGTAACAGTTGTTGTAATACTGTCTGCTGCCGGCACCGCTGCAAAACAGTACATCCTGGAAACCCAGAAAACGACAGCTATTAAAATGAAGTCTGTCGCCATTGGCAAATACGGCTACAGCCTGTNNGCCTGCAGTAAAGCCCGCATTGTTTTCGAAGCTGATGTTCTCTGCATAAAAATCATTGGCATACAGAAAAACACTTGCTGATGACCAGGTGTTGATGGTATCGCCGTTGGGTAATTTTTTTCCGGCGTGGTTGTCGTAGGTGAGAATGGTGTTCATTTTATCTTCACCAATCAGTCTGATAAAATCTTTGCGTGTATCGAGTACGAGTCTTTCCTTGTAAATACCTTTTTTTACAAAAATGGTAACGGGTTTTGTATTACCTGATGGTATGGCATCAAAAGCAGCCTGTACGGTTGTGTATTCACCTGTACCGTCTTTGGCAACAGTGATTCTTTGTGCATGTACAAATGCACAGAACAGTAAGCATGGTATCAGAAATAGTTTCTTCATAAAAAAACCCTGCGGTCTATCTCTGNNGTTTCCTCTCGTTCTCTGCGGTGAGCATTCGAGTAAATTCACCACAGAGAACAAGAGGGCGCAGAGGAAACCGCAGGGGAAATTTTAGTAACCGGGGTTTTGGGTTAGGTTAGGGTTGGCGTCGCGTGCTGGTTGTGGAATGGGTAAGAGTTCTGATTTACCCGTTGCAAAACCTGTTGCATAACGTGCG
>DPWF01000240.1:1016-3601 GCA_003526435.1 Chitinophagaceae bacterium
AGTATTTACCGCTGCCTGTGCCCAGTTTACCCTTGTAGTATTGGCTGGTGCCGTGCCGGGAGCCGGTGCATAAAATGAATTGGCCCATAAGGTAGCATCATCTGCCGTTGAGTTATTACGATAGTACATAAACTCCGGTAATGTACTGTAAGCCCCCGACCGGGTTGACATTGCCAGCAATGCTGCTTTGGTTTCTGTAATTTTTGATGCCAGTAAATTCCAACGAATCAAATCGAATTTACGAACACCTTCACCACCCAGTTCCAGTGATCTTTCTTTCACCACTGCATCAAAGAATGCTGCTTTAGAAAGTCCGGCAGGAAGATCAACTGTGGCATCTACTGTACCGATGGGTTTTCCGAAACCTCTTCTTCTTACCTGGTTTACTGCATTGTAAGCAGTAGCAGTAGGCCCGTTGATTTCATTTTCTGCTTCAGCCAGCATGAGTAATACATCTGAATAACGAAGTATCTGCCATTTCAATCCAAAATACTGCACCGCATCTGTGGGCGATACAACCGGACCAGTGATCCAGTCTCTTCTGTATTTACCATCGCACATAGCTGTAATTGCCTGACCAATTTTAGTGGTACCATTGGCCGCTACATTATAAGGCGCACAGGTTACATCTCTTCTCAGATCATTCTGATCGAATGCATAAAAATAAGTAGGCAATACATTGATACTTTTATTGCCCAGGTTATTTACAGTAGGACCATTATAATAAGCCAGCTTGGTATCTGCTGTTGCATTTCTTCCGATACCACTTGCCTGGAACATCAGCTCTCCGTTCGGATCGGCCACTACCCTTGCATTCACCTGATCTTTCCACAAGCCCCTGAAACTCGGGTTCAGTGAGTGCTGGTTAGAGGCAATGATTTCATTACACTCATCTTTTGCTATCTGATAATAAGTAAGGTAATCAGTAGGTCTTTTCATAGACCCATCGCTGCGCAATGCAAATCCACCTCTGTACAATGCAATTCTTGCACGTAAACCTTTTACAGTTCCTTTGGTAATGCGTTCATCTAAAACATCACCAATAGCGGTAACCTCACTTCTCCAGGGAACAAGATCTGCAGCCACTTTCAGATCGGCGAGCAGACGGTTATAAATGGTATCTCTGTCTGTACGTGCAGGAAAAGGATTGGATGAAGCCATGGAAGCGGCTGGTTGAAAATGTGCAGGCACATCTCCCCAGTTTACAATGGCCTGAAAATAAAACTGTGCACGCAAAGTGAGTGCTTCACCATGCAACCTGCGCAATTGTTTTTTCTCCTGCTCACTGCCATTGTTGTACATATCCATTTTAGGAATATTGGCAATACAGATATTGGCATATTCAATACCGGTAAACAACTGGTTAAACGGATTGGTGATTTGTGCATTACCCGATGTTGCTGCATAACGGGCAATATCTCTTCTGTCGTTGTCGGCATTACCGGTTGGGCCCTGCATTTCATCGGTATCAACTGTATAATACAGACTCAAACGAATACCAAAACCGGCATCGCCCACCAGTCTGCTGTAAGCACCAGCCAATGCTTTACGTGTGCTGGCCACGTCCTGAAAAACCATCTCAGAGCCCACATCGGTGATGGGCTGCTGATCGAGGTATTTTTTACAGCCTGCAGACAGCAGCATGGTTCCTGCTATTGCGATCACTGTGAGTTTGTTAAAATATTTATTGTTCATATAGCAATATTTGATCGTTTAAAAAGTTGCGTTGATACCAAAGATGAAGGTTCTGCTTTTTGGATAGGCTGAATAATCAAGACCCTGTGTAAGCGGACTGTTTCGCACACTCACTTCCGGATCGTAACCTGTATAGCTCGTAAACAGTGCCAGGTTGTTGCCTGTAAAGTAGAAACGCAGCTTACTCATTTTCAATCCTGCCAGTTTTTTCACTGGTAAACTGTAACCTATTGTTACGTTATTTACACGCAGGAACGAACCATCTTCAATAGCCCATGAATGCGGATAGAATGCACCTGCACTTTTCAGTGGCTGCCAGATGGTGGCGTTGGCATTTAATGCCGCCAGTTGATCTGGTGCAATACCTACTACCTGGTTGCTACCATTTACATACTGTGCTGTTTGACCAGTTGCCGTTACCACTTTCCAACGATTGCTCATGATATCGAGCATATTTGAATTGGCGGTATAACCATTGGTAAACTCAATCTTATTGGCATTGTATACATCGTTACCATAAGAGAAGTTCATGAACACACTCATATCCCAGTTCTTGTAAGTAAACTGCTGGTTTAATCCACCGGTGAATTTGGGTAAGGGGTTACCGATAACTGTTCTGTCGTTATCGAGTGTAATTGAGCCATCACCATTCAGGTCCTTGAATTTGATGGAACCGGGTTGTACCGGACCAATAATACCTGAGTTATTTACTACGCCGGCTTTCAGTGTATACACACCTGTACCCGTGTTGTAATCGAAATCGCTCACTTTATAAAAACCATCTGTTACCAGACCCCAGATAGCACTGGTGGGGCTTCCTACACGCACAATATAATCTGTAGGCTGTCCGGAAACACCCCAGCTTGCTGCAGGGAAGAATGATTTCTGAT
>DPWF01000316.1 GCA_003526435.1 Chitinophagaceae bacterium
AAGAATACCCCAAATTAACCATCTTCGGAGAAGCCTGGACCAATACTGTTACCGGTAGTGCTTATTTTACAAGAAACAACATGAATGTTCCATTCAAGCACAATGCCGAAGGAGTAACAGATTTTCCTTTGAATACAGCTATCATGGCCAGCCTCAACCAGCCCTTTGGCTGTACCGAAGGTGTGAATAAACTATACATGACATTGGCACAGGATATTTTATACCAACAACCACTGAGTAACTGTATTTTTCTTGATAACCATGATATGGACCGGTTCTATTCAGTGGTGGGAGAGAATATGAATAAATTCAAACAGGGTATAGGTTTGTTGCTTACATTGAGGGGTATACCTCAAATGTATTATGGTACGGAAATACTGATGAAAAATTTTAAAAATCCGAGTGATGCAATGGTCAGGTTGGATTTCCCGGGTGGATTTGAGGGCGATAAGGTAAATAAATTTGATAAAGCCGGTAGAACAAAAGAGGAACAGGATGCATTTGATTTTGTAAAGACGCTGGCATCGTTCCGGAAAAAATCGTCAGCGCTGACTACAGGTAAAACCATGCAGTTTCTGCCGACGGACGGATTGTATGTGTATTTCCGATACGACAACAAACAAACCATCATGTGTATCTTAAATACAAACGATGTGAAGAAGAGTGTTTCATTAAATGAGTACGCAGAAAGAACCAAAGGCTTTACAAAAACAATAGATGTTTTTTCAGGAAAGAATTATGGAGAGGCTTTTGAAATACCAGCAAATGGTATGATANNGGGAATTATTGAAGTAGTTATTTCATAGTTGCTGCTATTATGTTAATCTGCTTGTGATGTTATGAAAAACGGGACTCAGCGCTTATATTGCAATCAGCATGACCACATCCATCATCATAACTTTATGCGTACTGATATTACTTGCTTATCTTTTTGATATCAGCTCCGCTAAAACAAGAATACCCACTGTTATTCTATTGCTGTTATTGGGCTGGGCACTTAAGCAGTTGACGGTATTTTTTTCGGTGTCAGTACCCGACCTGTCCTCCTTACTACCATTACTGGGTACAGTAGGATTGATATTAATTGTATTGGAAGGTTCTCTTGAGTTAGAGTTGAATAAATCGAAACTGCCGCTGGTAAGAAAAGCAGCCATTGTATCTTTTTTCCCGCTCATTGTGAGTGGCTTGTTGCTGGCCTGGTTATTCAGTTATTATGGCGGGTATTCCTACAAACAATCACTGATTAATGTACTTCCTTTTTCAATCATCAGTAGTGCGATAGCCATTCCCAGCGCAAAAAACCTGGATACATATAACCGCGAGTTCGTTACTTATGAGAGTAGTTTGTCTGATATAATAGGGGTGATCATTTTCAATTTTGTGGCATTAAACGCAGTAATTGATGCCACTGCCTTTATGCATTTTGGCTGGCAACTGATTCTCATACTGGTGGTTTCTTTTTTTGCATCTGTTGGACTTTCTTATCTGCTCGGGAGAATACAGCATCATATTAAGTTCATTCCAATCATGGTAATGGTGATACTTATTTATATTGTATCCAAGCATTATCACCTGCCTTCCCTGTTGTTTATCCTGTTATTTGGCGTTTTTCTGGGCAACCTCGATGAACTGAAACAGCATAAATGGATCGCCAAACTAAAACCAGATGACCTGAATAAGGAAGTGCACAAATTCAAAGAAATAGCAACAGAAGCCGCTTTTGTGATCCGTACTTTTTTCTTTATTGTTTTTGGCTACCTGATTGAGACCGCTGAACTATTAAATACCGATACACTTGTATGGGCAGGCATAGTGGTGGTTGTAATTTTTATAAGCAGGGCCATTCAATTAAAAATCTCAGGAATAAAATTATTTCCTCTGCTTTTTATTGCACCACGTGGGTTAATCAGTATTCTCCTCTTCCTGTCTATTGCGCAGGCAGATAAAATTGATATGGTGAATAATTCACTCATTATACAGGTAATTATCTTAACAGCATTGGTGATGATGATTGGAATGATGGGGGTAAAAAAAAATAAAAAATCTACATCTTAATAAAGTACCGCATATGCAAATACGCCTTCACGAAATTGAAATAGGAGCCGCAGAACCTGGCCAGACAGCAAATTTTTTTTCATCGGTATTGGGTTTACCTGTCAAACTACAGGAAAACGGGTTAACTGTTTTTGATAGTGGTATGTCGGGTCTTGATTTTAATGTGTCTGATCATCTGCCTGCCGGAGTGGTACGGGTCAGCTTTCTAACCAACGATCTGCAAAATTGCATTGTGGCTTTAGAAAACCAACAACTACCCTACGAAGGCCCATTTGAATCGCATTTGGCTATGTTGGCGATCCGGTTCAAAGCACCTAATGGCATGGACATCGTCATCAATACTCCCACTGACAGTTCTCCGGTCTGGTTGAAACTTTGATATAAATGATAGGTATGAAATATGTACTACTGCTGTTGAGTTGCTTTGCACTTGGGTCATTTATGGAACCATCACCTGGTAAGAGTTTGTGGACAGTAACCGTGGATCCGGGCGGACGTTATGCAGTAACTGGGGGAGATGACCGCATCATCAGACTTTACCAGACCAAAGACATGAAGTTGCTTAGATCTTTTCCGGTTCGCTCTATGATCAGACGACTGGCTTGGCAACCTTTCGGTCAACTGCTGGCAGTAGCTACCAATGATAAACATATGCATCTGCGTAACATGGTTACCGGTGACTCAATTCCATTGCAGGGTATTGAGTTTGGAGGAAGAGGAGTTACCTGGAGCTATAATGGTAAGTTTCTTGCGGTAACGGATAATCATCTTATCAAAATATTCAATGAAAAGGGACAATGGGTACGAACCATTCCCAAAGAAGATCAAACCAGTTATTTTGATATTGACTGGCACCCTTCGAAAAACTTGCTGCTGGTAAGTGGAGATGATATCCGTTTGTATGAGATGAGTGGCAAAAAAATGGCTACCCTCAAACACCGTGAAGAACATACAGGCGTATTATCTGTTGAGTGGCATCCCTCCGGGAATTTTTTTGTGAGTGGAGATTATGGACATGATGGAGAAGGCGTTCCATCTTTATTACAATACTGGACACCGGAGGGCAAATTATTCAAAACCATCAAAGGCAGTAAAACAGAATATCGTGATCTGCAATGGAACCAGGATGGGAGTTTATTGGCAACAGCCAGTGATAAGTTGCGTATCTGGACGAAAGATGGCGAATTGAAATATGAAGGAGGCGACGGAAAAGAAAATCTGTGGGGGATAAGTTGGAACGATTATTCAAAGGAGCTGGTCACAGTATATTTCACAGGAATTTTAGAAAAATGGAATAGCAAAGCTGTTTCTTTGCAACGATTCGAATAGCTCACTAAAATGCCATGTTATGAAGAACAAAATGAAGTCACTTGTTATTGGCCTGATCGCCTGTTTTGCTACACAAAATGTAATGGCCCAGGAAATGAATGATACCGAACTCAAAAAATACATCAGACCGGTAAGTGATGCTACTGCCCAGTTGCTAAAACTAAAACCGCAGTTGTTTGAGTATAAAGCAGAATTCAATCGTTCATTGAAACTACCGGCGGGCAGGCAATTTGGCTTTGGTGTTGAAAATGTAGAAACGGTTTTTCCGCAACTGGTGAAAAGCAAAACCATCTCCTATACGGCCGGCAAGAATCTCTTTAAACAGGCCTATGTAAAAGAAGTGGAAATGGAGGGATTGATTCCTGTATTAGTAGAATCAATCAGGGAATTGCAAACACAGATATCACAGTTAAAAGCAGAACTACAGGCCTTGAAAAAATAGCTTTACCCAGCCACATAAAACATCTAAGGCTTCGGCTGTTATTGAATATATTTAGCATTTCCCGGTTACTGGGTCATGCTAAATAGTGCAGAATCATGTCGAATCAACAGGAAAGCCGGCAGCGGCAGGCAAAAGTTTTACGGGTATTCAGAAAAGTACACAGGGTAACAGGTGCATTGTTATTTATTTTCTTTTTTATAGTAGCCATCACTGGCCTTTTGTTGGGCTGGAAAAAAAACAGCAAGGGCTATTTACTGGCCAAATCATACAAAGGAATATCAGCGGAGACCAAAAACTGGTTATCTGTAGACAGCCTGAGCAAGAACGCAGTTCATTATCTGCGTGATAGTGTTGATGCAGGTTTAACAACTACCATTGATCGGATTGATTTTAGACCTGAAAAAGGTATGGTGAAATTTCTGTTTACTGAACACTTCACAGCACTGCAACTTGATGCCAGTACAGGAGAATTGTTACATGTTGAAACAAGAAGAGCCGATTTCATTGAAAAAATACACGATGGTTCTATTGTAGACCAATACCTGAATATTGCATCGGGGAGTTTTAAATTATTTTATACAACTGTAATGGGACTAGCGCTGTTGTTGTTTACCATCACGGGCTTTTGGTTGTGGTATGGTCCCAAGAGGATGCGGGCTAAAAAATAAAAAAGGAAAGTCCGTGAGTCTCTGGCCGATAGTAATTACCCCCAAAACTATTCAGCCATATCAACCCCCGGACTTCCCAGTATACATTTCATTCTCACATGCCGGAATCTATCCGACTTCAGTTATAGTAAAGAAGTCCACAATATTCGTGCCGCTTCTTTGCCCCAATCCTTCATCGCTTTATTCAGATCTGTTGATAGCTGTGTCCAACTTGCTTTTTTGCCTTTTTGCGCAGGTGTAAGTTGGGCAGGAGTGGGGTCAACCAATTCTACTTTCGTGGCAAACCATGTTGTATGTAATCGTGGAACAGCCAGGCCTAGTATCATTCCTGGTAAGCCGCTGAAACTTTCAGGACCACTGTTCACCATAATCTGGTCGGTATAAAAAGCAACTACATAAACAGAGTCGCAAATCTTTGTAACCGCTTTTTTACATTCAAATCCTGCAATGGTTCGGGTTTCATCGGTAATGCGCCATTCAAGCTGGCGAAGACTGTCCTGAATCAGGTAAGTTTGTTCAAATACATCCCGCTGCATAGAGATGGTTCCCTTGGTCATGTCTTTGATGGTAACATCCGATTCTGAAGGTTTACCCATCCAGAGATATTTATTGTCAGGGTTTTCTTTGAGTAAGCGATAAACAGAACGTTCATTATTGAACCTAAGTTCAAAATGATCTGTCAGCATTTTAGGATATATCTTTTTCATTTCAGCAATCCAGGGGCCTTCATTTTCTCCTTCAAGCTGACTATGCTGGTTGTATTTTCTTTCAAATTCAACCCTGCCTGAACTGATAAACCTGGCCTGAGAAAAACAGGTTGTTGCAGAAAGCAGAAACAATAGAATGAATATATTTTTCATGACGATGGAATATTATTTTAAAATCCGTTAGTAGGTTTTCAGTTTTTACTGAAATTATAAGCCAGTGTAAACATCCAGAAACGTTGGATATTCTGTTGAATGGTTTCTGTGATAAAGTTGGTACTGATGTTTCTCCGAATATTCTGGTTCTGGTTGAAAATATCATTGATGGCCAGCTTCATTTCGATCTGGCTACTTTTTCCGAAAGTCTTGGAGAGGGAACTGTTTACCAGATAAACATTACTATTTCCTGCGAATACAGATGTTTTTTGATACAGGTTAAACTGAGCTGTTGCATTGAACACAAATTTGGCAGGTAATTTCAATGTTACATCAGACCATGTAGAGTATGACCAATATTTGGTAGTTGCATTAGGTCGGATCGATGAACTTGAATTATTATACCGGGCATCAAAACTTACGTAGAAATTGAATTTCTTTTCAGACCAGTGGCTGAGACTCATGTTAAACCCAAGCGAATTGTTTTTACTAATGTTCTGTAAACCATTAACGACGTTCACAAAGCGTGATATATTGGGTGATAATCCAAAACTCAGGTTATAGGAAGGAAATAAATCAAACCCGTAAGAACTCCACATGGAGCCATTGTAATTACCATTTACATTGATGGCCTGATTAATTCTTCTTCCCAATGTATCAATGAAGTTGGCATTGGTGATGGCATTATTGGTGGTACTGAAGTTGGCGCTCAGGTAAATATTTCTGCTCTTTAATACTTTGTAATCACTGAAACTCATGTTGAAATTATGTCTGAATTCCTGTTTCAGGTTTGGATTACCTATGGTAATGTTTAATGGATCAATATTGTCAATAAATGGCTGTATCTGCTGCAAGGTAGGGTTACGAGTTGAACCGTTGTAATTCAGGTTGATTCTTCTTTGTTTTTTTGGAAGGAATGTGATGCCGGCAGTTGGTAAGAAATTCGTAAAGCTGATATTCCTGTTATTTCCTTTATTAATATCATCCAGGTTAAACTTTACAGAACCTAAAGAAGCGCCACCATATAAATTGAATTTTTTCTCATTCAATCTGATGGTAAACCCTCCCATATGATTATTGGAATTGTAGATAAAATGATTGCTTAAAGTGTCAATCATGTTTTCGTATTTGCCACCTGGTGCCGTGCGTTCCATTGTATTGCGTTCTGCATCATTTCTGTTAAAGGCAAAACGATAGTTCAACTCCATAAAAGTGTTTTTCCAGAGCGGCTCCGTATAAGAAAGCCTTCCATTTATACTGGATAATGCTTCTTTATTGGTTTTAAACTGGTCGAGGTTATCTTGACGTACTAGAGACCCACTTTTATCATAGAAATCATTTTTAGCGAATAAGAATCCATCATTGGTTTTATTCATGATAGAGAAATCACCACTAAAAGAAAGGGTACGACCTTTTTTCTTCAAACGCTTCTGCCATTGTAAAGAACCCAGGAGATTTCTGTCTTCACCATCGTTGGTAGTGGTGCGGTCAGACTGGTTAATGATCTGTCCTTCTTCGCTGATGGCTTTCCCTAAGAAGCTGTTGGCATTCCTGTTGGTAACAATAGAGCCTGTTACAGACATTTTCAAAGTACTGGTAGAATCAATCCTCAGATCATACTTGCTGTTGATTCGGTTTCTTTTTCTGTCGCTTACAAAATTCTGATCCTGTGTATTGATGAAAGTGGTATCGGGCAGAATGGTTTGTGTAGTAGTTTGTGTTCTGCCTTTAACGTTCAGGTTATTGTATTGGTAAGAATTATTGATATTGTGCTTATCCTGATTCCATTTATTGCTGAACAACAGTCCACCTGTAGTAGATGTAGGTAAGCCCTGCCCATATGCAAATTCATCGCCACCGCCGCCCATGATCATAACACCCCCGTCTTCCATGATTTGCATATTATCACCCATGCCTGAGCCGTAGTTGTTTCTTTCATTCCAGTTCAGCGATTCAAACTTGGTATTATCATTGGTAATGTAAGCGGCAATTTTTCTTTTGCCCTTGAATGCATTCAACATGCCCTTACCATAGCGATAGCGGTCAAAATCGCTACCCGCTTCTATTTTACCAAAAAAGCCTTTCTTCTTGTCTTCTTTTAACTGGAGGTTGATTGTTTTGGCAGTTTGACCATCATCAATACCTGTAAAAACGGCCTGGTCACTTTTTTTATCAAATACCTGTACTTTATCAACTGCATCGGCACGAAGGTTTTGTGTTACAACAGCAGGGTCGTCACTAAAAAATTCTTCCCCATCCACCAGTATTTTTTCTACTTTCTGTCCTTGCGCACTGATCTCACCTTTTGAGTTTACCTGTATGCCCGGCATCCTTTTTAAAAGATCCTGTACGTTGGCATTGGGGCCAACATAAAAACTATCGGCACGGTATTCAGTAGTATCACCTTTCATACGTATGGCTGAAAGGCGTTGTTTAACGATCACTTCTTCCAGCAAATGTGCTTTCGTTGTAACATAAATATTACCCAGTGTTTTTTGAGGCTGTGCCGACAGGTCAATATCATCTACAAAATCGGCATAATCAGGGTAAGAAATGATCATGATATATTTAGAAGCGGTAAGATTGCCAAAGCTGAATTGTCCCTGCTGATCGGTTCTTACAAACTTAACCAGTACCGAATCTTTAGGCCTCAGCAGCGATACCACTGCATGCTGTAGATTTACTTTATTGGTAGTGTCAACAACCGTACCTTTAAGGGAGGCGTTTTGTGCAAAAGTTTCAGTAATGGAGAATAACCCCATTATGATTAGAAGTGCAGTCAGTTTTTTCATTGTGTTCAGTTGCAGTATTTGATGCCTGATATGGAAAAATCCATAAAAAAAACGTAATAACTAATTAATTAGTCGAAAAATAATGTTAATATTTTTCTTAATCTGATTACAAACGTCTTATGAACGACAAAACTAATAAGTCAAAAACCGTCAATTCGGATAATCCTATTAAAGGAGTGAGTAACGGAGGAAAGGTTGTAAACGAGGATAAAAAATATGAAGAACTACATTTTATAGATACCAATCAGTCAGTATGGAATTATTCCTTATTTACCGATACTGATATTCAAAACTTTCAACAGGGTACACATTACAGGCTTTATGATTTTTTCGGTAATAAACAACTCGAAGTATTAAATACCCGTGGTACCTATTTTGCCGTATGGGCCCCCAATGCAACCTCTGTAAGTGTAACAGGATATTTTAATGAATGGAACAAAACATCACACCCTTTAAAAGTTCGTTTAGATAATTCAGGTATTTGGGAAGGGTTTATTCCAAACATACACCAGGGAGAAGCCTATAAATACCATATACATGGATACAAAGGAATAAAACTGGATAAAGGCGATCCATATGCTCATTTCTGGGAGAAGCGGCCCCATACAGCATCCATTACCTGGCAAACAGATTATGACTGGCAGGATGAAGAATGGATGAAAAACAGATCAAAACACAATGCCCTTGATGCTCCATGGTCGGTGTATGAGGTTCACCTGGCCAGTTGGATGCGCCCCGATAAGAACGATGAGGAATCATACAATTCCTATCAGCAGCTTGCAGAACGGCTGGTGCCTTATGTAAAAGAAATGGGGTTTACCCATGTGGAACTGATGCCTGTGATGGAACATCCTTTTGATGGAAGCTGGGGATACCAGGGTACAGGTTATTTTGCGCCAACCTCACGTTTCGGTTCACCGCAGGATTATGCAGCATTGGTTGAT
>DPWF01000231.1:0-8007 GCA_003526435.1 Chitinophagaceae bacterium
TCCAATATTATTACTATTACTGTTCTGCCTGCTGTTACCACTGCCAATGCAGGAGCTGATCAGTCTATCTGTAATGTTACCGGCATTACCCTGAATGGCAATAACCCCAGTTCCGGAGCTGGTACATGGTCTGTTCTTGCAGGTGCTCCTTCAGTTGTTACATTTACAAATGCCGCTAACCCTTCCACTACTGTAGGTGGGTTGGTTGCAGGTACCTATCAATTTGTCTGGACGATTTCTAATGGTACTTGTGTTGATTCAAAAGATACGGTGCAGGTTGTTATTCATCCTCCGTCTGTACCTGGTAATATTACAGCAGAAGCTACCGTTTGTGCCATATCAAATAATGGAACCCTTACTTTGAATGGTTACACTGGCAACATTCAACGCTGGGAACTTTCAACTGATTATGGCAGTTCCTGGACTACAGTAAGTAATACAACCAATACGCTGGATTATACCAATCTCAGTTCAACTACTACATTCAGGGCAGCAGTGCAGAATCAGAATTGCCCTGTATTATATTCCAATCTCAATACCATTACGGTATTACAACCTGTAACACCTGCCAATGCCGGACCTGATACGACATTCATCAATGGTGTATCGAGTTATACATTAAATGGTAACACACCTGGTTCTGGAACAGGCGTCTGGTCTGTTGTACCCGGTGCCACCACTACACTCAATTTTTCTGGTATCACCAATCCAAAGGCTACCATAACTGGTCTTGATTATGTACATGGTGCCCCACCAACAGATGGTAAATATTTATTGGTATGGACCATTTCAAATGGCTATTGCCCGGTTTCAAGAGACACCATGCAGATTACAGTACAACCACCTACCAATCCCGGTGTTATTGGACCCGATGCCGTGGTTTGTACGGGTAATAACAACGGTACACTTCATCTTACCGATTATCTCGGAACCATTTTGCAGTGGGAATTATCGGTCAACAATGGTGTTACATGGTCTATCATTTCTTCTACCGTTGGCACCAACCAGGATAGTTATACTTATAGTAATCTCACACAAACCACATTATTCAGGGCATTGGTAAAAAATGGCGTTGGTGCAGAATTATACTCCGGTATTGCTGCAACAGTTACTGTACTTGAACTGGTAACTCCTGCGAACGCCGGACCCGATCAGTTGCTCTGTAACACAACATCATCTACACTGGCGGGTAACAATCCGACTTCAGGTATGGGTACATGGTCGGCCCTTCCAGGCAACCCAACTGTTGCAGTATTTTCAAATATTGCAGACCCGAATAGTGTAATCAGTGGTTTAACTTTTGGCACTTACCATTTTGTATGGACCATTTCAAATGGCATTTGTTCCGACTCCCAAGACACTGTAACAATTACCATTCAACAGCCTACTATTGCAGGAAATATTAGTGCAGACAATACAGTTTGTATAACCAGTAATAATGGAGCATTAACCCTAACCGGATTTTTCGGAAATATTGTTCAAACTGAATATTCCATTGATAATGGCATCACCTGGTCTGGCATTACCAATACAGCAAATCAGAGCAACATAAGTTATACCACCCTTACACAAACCACTCAATATCGTGGTCAAATAAAAAATGGTGTTTGTCCTGCATTGTTCACCAATATTGTAACAGTTACCGTATTACCGGAAGTTACACCTGCCAATGCAGGTAGCGATCAGGTAGTATGCGATGTAACTGCTGTTGCTTTAAATGCTAATACACCTGTTTCAGGTACTGGCATATGGACCCTTGTACCAGGTGCTCCTTCAACCGTAAGCTTTACCAATGCTGCCGACCCCACTACTACCGTAAACGGATTGACTTACGGAACTTATCGTTTTGCCTGGACCATTTCCAATACACTTTGTGCAAGTTCATCTGATACGGTTGAAATACGGATTGTACCTCCTACTATAGCAGGTAACCTGGTTGCTTCTGCCACTGTTTGTGCAACCAATAATACCGACATACTCACATTATCTGGCAATAATGGAAATATCATCCGTTGGGAATTCTCTGTTAACAATGGTGGATCATGGACCAATATTTCCAATACAACCAACACATTTACTTATAATAACCTGAACACAACTACTTCATACAGGGCACTTAATCAAAATGAAATTTGTACTGCTTTATATTCAAATGAAGTTACCGTTACGGTAATACCTCCTGTAACTACAGCCAATGCAGGTAGTAACCAAAGTTTATGTGATGTAACTGTTGCTACATTAAACGCTAACAACCCTGGTTCAGGATCAGGTACATGGACAGTAGCTACTGGTGCGCCTTCAACAGTAAATTTCACCAACGTTAATGACCCTAGCACTACGGTCAATGGTTTAACATACGGCACTTACTTTTTCATCTGGACCATCGCCAATGGAACTTGTGCCAATTCTGCAGATACTGTTCAGATAACTATTCATCCGCCAACCATTGCCGGTAACCTGGTTGCTTCTGCCACTGTTTGCGCAACCAACAATACCGATATACTCACATTGTCTGGTAACAATGGAAATATTATCCGCTGGGAATTCTCTGTTAACAATGGTGGATCATGGACTACCATTTCCAATACAACCAACACATTTACTTATAACAACCTGAACACGACTACCTCATACAGGGCTTTGAATCAAAATGAAATCTGTCCTGCCTTGTATTCAAATGAAGTTACTGTTACTGTAATACCTCCGGTCACTACCGCTAATGCAGGTAATGATCAACGTTTGTGTAATGTGAGCACAGCAACCCTCAGTGGTAACACACCGGGTGCTGGTTCAGGTACCTGGACCGTAGCTGCTGGCGCACCTTCTGTTGTAAGCTTTACAAATGCCAGCGATCCAAATACTACAGTAAGTGGTTTAACCATCGGCACCTACCAGTTCATCTGGACCATTGCAAATGGAACCTGCGTCAATTCTGTAGATACTGTTGAGCTTACCATAGATGCACAAACTATTCCCGGCTCTCTGGTAGCGGATGCCGCCGTTTGTGCCACTGCCAATAACAATATTCTTTCACTCAGCGGTTATACAGGTGATATACTCAGGTGGGAGTTTTCAACTTCCGGAGGTTCTTCCTGGAGCAATATTGCCAATACAACTAACACACAGGCTTATA
This sequence comes from Chitinophagaceae bacterium, assembly GCA_003526435.1. GTDB lineage: Bacteria > Bacteroidota > Bacteroidia > Chitinophagales > Chitinophagaceae > Sediminibacterium. Next base: position 3,134 of record DPWF01000231.1, read on the forward strand.
CAAATCTGAGTACCACTACTGCATATCGTGTTCTTGTACAGAGTGGTTTGTGTAATCAACTTTATTCAAACAATGTTACCATCACTGTGTTACAACCGGTAACAACTGCAAATGCAGGGCCCGATCAAACACTTTGCAATGCAGTAACAACAGTATTACAGGCCAATCATCCTGTTTCAGGAACAGGTACCTGGACCTATTTATCTGGTCCAACAGTTCCTGTCTTTGCAAACGCAGGAGACGCCAATACTGTTATAACAGGTTTAAATGTTGGTACTTACTCTTTTATATGGACAATTACCAATAATCTCTGTGTTGATTCAAAAGATACCGTACAGATTATTATTGCACCCGTTACCGTTCCAGGAACCTTATCCTCTCATGCAACTGTATGTTCCGGTTCTAACACAGGTACGCTTCAGTTAACCGGCACAACAGGCAATATTCTTCATTGGGAATACTCAATTGATAACGGTGTAACATGGACCATCATATCAAACAGTTCTGATCAGTACACCTACAGTAATCTTACTACTTCTACTTTATTCAGGGTATTGGTTAAGAACAGTGTTTGTGCAACTGGATATTCAAACCCTGTATTGATTACTGTAATGCCCCCTGTTACCACTGCCGTTGCAGGATTGAACCAGGTGATATGTAACAGCACCACAACCAGACTTGATGGAAATACTCCTTCTTCCGGTGTTGGTATATGGAGTCAGATCGCCGGCCCTACAACTGCCATTTTCAGCAATGCAAATCATGCAGGTACAAACCTGTCAGGTTTGAGTACGGGCACTTATCGTTTCATGTGGACCATTTCAAATACCACTTGCCCTTCTTCAAGCAATGAAGTTGAAGTAAGAATTGACCCGCCCACATCCGCTGGCCAACTTAGTCATGATGATACGGTTTGTACCAATCTTAATAGTGGTTCATTATCTATCAACAATTATACGGGGTCTATTATCAGGTGGGAAAGTTCGACAGACAATGGTGCCAACTGGACTGTTATCAATACAACACAAAACGGTTATACTTATTCAAATCTCACAGCCACTACAAGATTCAGGGTATTGGTACAAAGCGGTGTTTGTGCGTCTCTCTATTCAAATACAGTTACCATAACCGTTAACCCATTAACCGTAGGTGGTCATATTGCCGCAAATGACACCGTTTGTGTTACTTCAAACAACGGAACATTACAACTCACCAATTATGTGGGTGATCTTATTCGCTGGGAGTCTTCTACCAACAATGGTAAAAACTGGAACCTGATTAATTATACAGGTGATCAGTACTATTTCAGCAACCTGCCTGCTACTACCATGTTCAGGGTAATGGTACAAAGTGGTGTTTGTTCAAGTGCATTCAGCGATTCTGTAAATATTGTTGTGGATGCAGCCACAGTAGCAGGAATAGTAAGCGGAGCCGACACGGTTTGTTATAACAACAACAGCGGAAATATTATTTTATCCGGAAGACTTGGAAGCATTGTTCAATGGGAGTCGTCAGAAAACAGTGGTGTTAACTGGAATGTATTAACTGCTCCGCTCAACGATACGCTGAGGTATACCAATCTTACCAAAAATACTTTATACCGAACGCTTGTTAAAAACGGCACTTGTGCAATTATGTATTCAGCCCCTGTTGAAATCAGTGTTGTGGCCCCGGTAACAGTTGCCAATGCCGGCACAGATGTTCTTGTATGTAACGCAGCAACATCTGCCATACTCCACGGAAATACACCAGTAGTTGGAACAGGTATGTGGAAACAGATAAGCGGTCCCAATACTGCAGTATTAGCAGACCCTTCTAATCCTAATACACTCATTTCCGGACTTGTAACAGGCCCTTACCGTTTTGCATGGGAAATATCAAATGGCATTTGTGTAAGTTCTTCAGATACGGTTGCCGTAAATGTTGATCAGACGATTGCTGACTTTACGTTATCCGGTGTTCACAATTGCGGCACTACTGTTTATCAATTTAACGACCACAGTCGTTCCAATTTCGGAATAAGCAACTGGAAATGGAGCATTGCCCCTGGCGATACTATTTATCAAAAAGAAAACAGTATCGGCTTCACTACTGAAGGAACATATACCATGAATCTTAGTGTTCAGAGTAATGCAGGATGCGTTAGTTCATTACAAGCACAGTTCTTTGTTGACATATTTGAATTTCCACAAGTAGATATTGATGCCATCAGAGATGTTTGCAAAGGTCAGCTTACCCAGTTAGCGCCCATTGTTAATTCAAGAGATACCATTGCCATGTTATTATGGAACCTTGGTAATGGCACAAGAAGTACAGATTCACTCATATCTGTTCGTTACCTCGTAGATGGTCAATATACAGTTCGCCTTACTGCTACAACTGTTAACAATTGTTTTGATTCGGCTTATAAAGCTATGACGGTACATCCACTGCCAGTAATCAATATTACACCCAACAGTACCGTTTGCAAAGGCGATTCAATCCGGTTAGTTGCTTCAGGTGCCATGAATTATATCTGGTTCGATCAGCTCAACAATATTACTGCAACGGGGCCTGCTACAAAAGTTGTACGACCAGTAGGAAGTACAACTATTCGTGTTATCGGGTATGATCAACATGGTTGCAGTGAAATTAAATCTACCAGCATCCGTGTTATACAACCATTGAAAATGTTTGCTGCTCAGGGCGATACCTTATGTATTGGAGAAAGTAAACAATTGGTTGCAACAGGTGCAAGCACCTACAAATGGTATCCTGAAACCGGCTTAAGCAATACAGGCGTTGCCAACCCTGTTGCCCGTCCGGTTGAAACAACCATCTATAATGTAATTGGAAAAGATGATCATAACTGCTTTACAGATACGGCACAGATCAAAGTAGTTGTTGGTCGTCCAACACCTATTAGTATAGGAAGAGATACTGTTATCACAGCAGGAACAAGTTTCCAATTGGGCATACTATCAGCCAATACTGTTAACGGCGGTAATGATCAGATCCGTAAATGGCGCTGGGGTGGTGCCGCATCAATCAGTTGTCCAACATGTCCAACACCAGAAGTAAAACTTTCGAATGATGCGTGCATATCCTGTACAGTGGTAAACAATTACGGATGTATTAGTACAGATACCCTTTGTATTAAAACCCTTTGTCCGGCAACGGAATTATTTGTTCCTAATGCATTTTCACCCGATGGAGATGGTGTGAATGATGTGTTACTGGTTCAGGGTAAAGGTGTTAAGCTGATCAAAAGTTTCAGGATATATAACAGATGGGGTCAACTGGTTTTTGAAAAAGCCAATTTCTTACCGGGCGACCCTGCATATGCATGGAACGGTACTGCTTTTGGAAAAGCGGTAACACCGGATGTATTTGTATATGTATCGGAAGTCATCTGTGAAAAAGGACTACCCACCACATTTAAAGGAAATATAACCATACTCAAATGAACAAAAATTCTACCCTTCGCATGATTGCAATGACAGCTATGCTGATCGCAGGTAAAATCCATGCACAGGATTTTACTTTTTCACAATTTTATGAGCAACCATTGCTACGTAATCCTTCTTTGGCAGGTATATTTACAGGTGATATCAGGGCCTCAGTGGCACATCGGAGTCAATGGGGCAGTGTAACTGTTCCTTATAAGACGTCATCGTTTAGCATAGAACATAAAATTCCCATGGGTGGAAAAAACGATTTCCTTACAGTTGCCTCTCAAATGAGTATTGATGTAGCAGGAGATCTTCGTTTGAGAAGAACACAAATTCTCCCTGCTATCAACTATCATAAATCGTTAAGCAACAATGATGATACTTACCTGTCGCTGGCATTTATGGGTGGACCAGTTTCCAGTCAGTTCGATGCATCCAAACTGAAAATGGGTGACCAGTTTCGGGGTGGAGAATATAATCCTTCCAATCCTACATCACAGCCTATTACCAATACCAGTTATTCGTACTGGGACCTCAGCACAGGGCTGTCACTAAGCACATCATTCAACGATAAAACAAGGGTATATGTAGCAGCCGGTTTATCACATGTAACCAATCCCACCATTAAATCGGTTACAGGTACTACTGAAAATTTTCTTTCTCCAAGACTATCACTCAATGCCGGAATCAATGCTCCTTCAGGTGAACGCAGCAGGATCATGGGTTTCATCGATTATTTCACTCAAAACAACAATAAACAAATACTGGGTGGTATTTTATATGGAATGACTATCAGAGAATATGATGATGGCAATGAGCCTGACCTTTTCTATATTGGAAGTTTCATGAGATGGGGCGATGCCTTGATTCCAACCATTAAAATGGAATTTGAACATTTTAGTGTAGGTGTAAGCTATGATGTTAACATTTCAAAACTAAAAGTAGTATCCAACTGGAGAGGTGGTCTTGAGCTGACAGCAACCTACCGTGGTTTTCTGAAGATCAGGAACTCTACGATCGACAAAACAAGGTGCGTACGATTCTGATATTTTTACATCACAAATAAATACGAAACGAGCTGACAAGCCGCGCCCACCAGTAAGCCATAATAAATTTCGGCATTGGTATGATCGCTCACCAGTAAACGTGAAGTACAGATAAGCCCCGCCAAAATCAATGCTATACTGATAAAGAGTCCGAACGGCGCCTGGTAATAATATGCAAATAAAATAACGGCCATTGCGGCACCACCCGCTGCCATGGCATGAAGACTGATTTTAATGAAATTATTAAACACCAGCCCTATTGATGTTGCAATAAAAATTCCCATAAAGAAGAACTTAAGCACCGCTGGCTGATCTGTAAAATTTCTGCTCAGGTAATACATCCACCAGTAAAAGAACATGGTAATCACAAAAGGAATGATCCTTTCTTTCTGTGTTA
>DPWF01000231.1:8056-8272 GCA_003526435.1 Chitinophagaceae bacterium
CGTGGAATTTTAATCTCCACAAAAGGAAAACCGCAAATGCCGGAAAAAAAGCTGTAAGCCAGAATAAACCAAACAAACGCATCTTTAGCTGCCAGGCTGTGATACCCGCAAACTCATATGGTACCTGCTGCATTAAAAAGAAGAAAATATAAGTAGGAATAAACAGCGGGTGAAAAACATAAGAAATGATTTTCGCCAAAATCACCAACAACAATG
>DPWF01000231.1:8296-14852 GCA_003526435.1 Chitinophagaceae bacterium
CTCCTGTATTTCAACAACATCTTTCATAAACCGGTTTTGAGTGTCAATCCTGTATTTTGACACCGCAATACTACGATTACTTGTTGACTTTGATAAAATACACCACTGTATTAAAATTGAAATCGCTGGAAATATTCACTTCTGTACGTTTATTTTCCCCATCTGTAATAACCATCAGTGCAGAATTGGGGGGTGTAATACCCAGGCTCTCTGCAAAGAAGATCATTTCATTCTTGCTCTGATCGCTGCTCAATTTTACATAAAAACTAACGGGCTTATTGGTTCGAAGTAATTGTTTATACGCCACAATCTCCTTGTTATAAATAACAGATAAAGAATCATAGTCAAAGGATCCGTTATCATACAAGTCGATACGGACAGAATCGGATGTTGTATAAACAAATAATGGTTTACTCGGAATACGCATCTTCATTTCATCTATCAGATTGGTAGCTTTTACTTTAGGTACAAACTCAAGCAACTCACTCACGTCTACTTTCCTGTATTGTCCCTGACCTGTTTTGGTCTCCTTGTCACCAAGTGGCTTCTGTTTACTTCCAGTTGCTACAGCAGGTTTGATAAGATTAAATTTGCCTGATTGCTGTTTATTTTTCACATCAGCGTCAGGCTCTTTTATTTTTTGATTCCGGGATTTTCGTTTTACCGATTCAGATTGATTTTCTTCTTCTGAAAATTCTTTTTTATTCAATCGGTCAGTTTTCAGATCAGTAGCTTTTAATTCACTGTTTGCTTTTTTATCAGCAACTACCATATCATTGTCAACTACTCCATTGGCATCCACTTCTTTTCCGGAAGGTTCCCAACGCGGGTGTTTTTCTGTTGTTAATATAAGGTCAGATCTCCTGTTGGCAATTTGCTCGGCTTTATTATAAGACCCATCTTCCCTGCAGGCCAACAGGAAATATCTTTTGGCAAAAAAATCGGTATTGATCCTTGCCGGATCAATGCCTTTTTTCATCAGATAGGCTCTCACAGAGGCCGATCTCTTTTTAGACATATTGATATTCGCCTCCCGTGAGCCGATACAGTCTGTAAAAGAAGCTACCATGATATTTAATTCAGGATTTGCTTTTAACTGGCGAACAATGTCTTCCAGTGTTGTAATGTCTACAGCCCTGATCCGCGCACTCGCGAAATTATAATTGATATGCACCCTTTCTTTCGTAATGGCATCTACCGAATCTACCAGCGCTTTCATGATTTGAAGAGAATCTGGTTTACCCACTGGTTGTATAACCGGTTTATCCGATATCGTATCTTTTTTAGGTATCGGGGCAACAAAAGCTATTGTGTCTGTTTTGGGTATGAATGGCAGCAGTATTGCATTGAATATTTCCAGACAGCAGGAAGAATTTCTGTCGGAGCTGAAATAAACCGTATCAGATCCTTTGTATTTTTTATAATAAAGATCCTTTTTACCACAGTTCAGTGGATGACCCAGATTATGGGTTCCAGACCACTGGTTTTGATCAGGGTTTCCATGGCTTTTATAAATATCCATTCCCCCCAATCCTACTGCACCATCTGAACTAAAATACAAACTACTGTCGGCTGCATCATAATAAGGTGAAACCTCTTCTTTTAACGTATTGATGTTTACACCGGCGTTTACGGCAATAGTTTCAGGCGTTTTACCATTCATTTTTACAAACCATATATCATAACTCCCCTTTGTTCCTGGCTGATCAGAAGAGAAAAAAAGGTATCGGCCATCGGTACTGATATAAGGCTGTTTTGACCGGTATCCTTTTACGTTTACAGGAGCAGGCAATGCCACAGGTTTACCCCATTGTGCCGAAACAGTACTACGCTCCATATAATAGATACGATACTCATCCACTGAACCCTTGCTGGTCATCCATCCGGTGAAATATATTGTCAGTCCATCTGCTGATAATGATGAAGCGCCCATATTTAAATCCTCATCGGCACCGGAAACCAGCTTCTTTACAAATGCACTGTTTTCATTTCCTGTATAAATACGTAAAGGAAATATTTTTTGTTTGCGAACCATTTCATGTCTTGAACTGGTAAACCAGATGGTGCTGTCACTTGTTTTTTCGAGTGCGAAATTGGAACCATCGGCCGATAGTGTGAGCGTATTTTTTGTAACGGTTGCTCTAGGGTTTTCTTTTGCTTCTTTTATAGCAAACAAGCTTGATGCCATACCCAGTCTCGCCATGCTGCTGTATTCATCTTCTTTCCGGTACTGTGTCAAAAAATCATTGTATATCTTCTGTGCATTTTGAGGATCACCATTCGACAGAACAGCGTTGGCATACCACAACTTTGCTAATGGAAACCTGTTGTCGCTGTAACTGAGGTATGTTTTGTATTGCTGTAAAGCTGCTGCATTATCATTATAGAGCCTGTATGATTCTGCTAATTGATAGGTTGCCCTGACTATGTCAGGTGGACTAAGTTTTCCGCGTCTTCTTATGGGTTGATGCGGGTATACTTTCCCCACTGTTGATTTCACCAATGGGCTATCATATAAAACGGCGGCATATAGTTTAGCTGCCTGGTAGTAATCTTTTATTTTAAATGAAGCATCTGCCGTTTTCAATATTTTTTTTGCACGCTGTGCATACAATGTCTGCTTACCCTGTACAAGAGAGAGTAACAAAATGGCAAAAACGAATACACAATATTTGGGGCTTACAATCTTGGGCATACAAACTTCGAGTCAGTGATTTTTCTTCGACCAATAAAACTGATAGACAATTCATACCCTCCATTACCTGAGGATGCGGTTTTCATTTTCGACATATTGATATCGTAACTGAACCCAATAGTGAGTCCATTCAGGTGAATACCAATATTGGGAGCCACTGCATCATTTAAACGATAGGTGGTACCCAGAAGCAAATCAGCTCCATCCTGAATTTGCATATTAAGTGACAAGCCTCCTGTAATTTCATTGGCATCACCCTGTTTTAGCAATACGGCATGAGGCGTAATATCAACTTTGTCGGTCATTCGCATTCGTACGCCGCCATGAACAGCATATCGCATGGGAATTTTATTGTTATTTCCATTTGCCAGGAACTGGTTGCGTGGCTGTGTAGGATGATAGGCACTCACCCCAAAAAATGCATTCATGGCTTTGTCCGGTTCTGCATCAAAATAAACGAGACCAACACTTCCATCGAGTGCAGTAGCATTGGTGCGCATAAATTGTTCGTTAGAAGGAATTGTAGGATCATAACCTACCAGGGGATTGTATTGGTTACCATATTGAAACTTTCCGGGGTCAATACCACGATTCAGCATACCAACCTGGAAGCCCCCGCTGATGATTTTATACTCGGTTAATCTTGCCTTGTAAGAAACTGATAAGTACCCATTGTTATAATAATATCCCCCATCACCTGTGGTCTGACTTAATACAGTTAATCCAACAGCAAAAGCATCTGATAAAGCCATATCACCTGAAATACCTTTGGTAATAAAGGGAGAAGATATAGAAGGCCACTGATAACGATAATTGGCAGTTACGCGGTAGTATCCGTCGTTCACACCCGTTAATGCGGGATTGAGCCATAAGGGATGCGCATAATATTGCGTGAAATGTGCATCCACCTGCGCTTCTGACCTGTTGACTATTAGTATGATCATCAGGCTAATCGTGCGTATAATTTTTTGCATCTACATGTATTTAATGATAGATTAATTACCTGATCAGGTTAAATGAACCTGCTTTAGTTATTTTATTCCCACTCTGTACTTTCACCTCCAATGCGTATGAATATCTTCCGGCCGGAGACTGGTTTCCTTTATATACACCATCCCATCCTTTCTGTCTGTCGGTTGTAATAAACAGTTCCTGCCCCCACTGATTATAAATAACCAGCCGCATCGTTTCAATGGTATTGCCATATACAAGAAACACATCATTTACCCCGTCGCCATTGGGTGTAAATACATTGGGTATATAAATACCGTCGCCAAACGGATTGAGTGTAGTTGCTGTTACTTTCACACTATCACTTGTTTCGCATGCATAACTTCCAATGGCTTTTACCCATAGTTTAATGGTTTGATTGGGTTGCAATCCATTTATACTATGAGTGAGTCCCGGGAAACCGGATGAAGGATCATTGTAAACAAGTCCGCTATCAATACTCTGTTTATATCCGATGGCATTCTCTACTGCATTCCATCGAAACCGGATTGACACACCTGTAATATTATCTGCCTGAACAGCAGGTGTAGTAATTTTTTTTCTGACGATAACAGTTGCATTTGCAGCTTTTGCCGGACACAATGCCGGATTGCCACTGGCACTTACCATAAAAGTGGTGTCTGATGCAACACTATTTAGTTTCAGGTATTCACCTGTGTGTATGGCAGTGGGATTACCCGGCACATACCATTTGTAGGTAACACCGGCTTGTGGTGACCGGATAAACAACGAATCTGCTTCTCCCCTGCAAACTGAATCTTTTGCAAGTCCAATCGTAAAATCATCTGTCACAGATCCAAGTAATACTTCGGTGGTATCTTTTACAGAGCAGGTTCCGTCTGAAACAGTAATAATATAACGACCGCTTTGTTTTGCCCATAGTGTTTGTGTTGTTGTACCATCATTCCATAAATACGAACTGAAACCTGTACCTGCATCGAGCAACGTACTGTCGGCACAGCGTTTTACGCTGTCGGTCAATGCCGTATTTAAAGCATTAACTGTAATAAGGATACTGTCTTTTGATATATCAGTGCCAATGGTTCTTGTAACAGCGTATCGTGTAGTTTGTGTTGGTTCAACTATTATATTTCTTGTAGTGGCTCCATTCGACCATGCATATATTGTATCGGGTTTGGGTGCTGTTGTTGAATCGGGATAGTAGGCCCAGATACCATCAAATCTTGCCCAGATAACACGTTTACCCATTTCATCGTAATAGGCATAATTGGGCAATGATGTTCTGGCCATGGCTGGTGGCATTACTGTGCCTTCGGCCTGAAACTCAGTAAATCCGGCATCTTTTGACGGGTCGAAGCGAAATGTTTTATTTGTATTGGTAAGGAACTGGTTGGTGATATGATCACCCGTTGGCTGAAATCCACCAAAAAGATAAAACCGCGACTTATTATAATCATAAGCCAGTGCCCCTTCATACTGAATGGATGGATCATTTACCGGCAGTATATTTCTGAACTGATAAGTACTCAGATCCAGTTCCCACAAATCTTTGAGCCAGCAGAAAATACCGGTGGCAGTTGCCCATGGACTTCCCAATGCACATACACCTGTTAATTCACTACCGCTATAATTACCCTGACCAGAAAAAAGATACAGTTTGGAACCATCTTTATTGCCAGCAACAATATTGCCTCCTTTTGGCGGAACCATATCGATGGCAGGATTATTTTTCTTCATCTGCCATGCTGTTCCGTTGTGTTCAAATATCCAGCTCTTTACCTGCGCCGATCCATAACCACCATAAATACCCGTTTGCTGTAACAACGGATTCCAGTATGCGGAAGCTCCGTAACATTCATTATCTGTTACACCGGCACCAATCAGCGTCCATGCACCACCGTTGGCCGGTAATGCGTAAATATTATCTCTGCCACTTCTCCAGCACAATAAACGGTTATTGGTGAAATCATATACAAACTCAGAATAATCACCAGGCCAGTTGCTGGCGGGAATAATGGTTACTTCATTTTTTTTCAGATCGTACCGTGTAACTGTACGGTTAATAATTGAGTAGAGGTATTGATTTACTTTATCGTAACCAAACGGTCTGATGTTAAACAGTGAAGGATTAATCTGACTGCTGCTAATCAGTTGTTTCCATACACCGGGCAATAAAGTGTCTTTGGGCAAAGGATCACGCAATTCGAGTTGAACGGATACTCCTTTACAAATAGTTGTGTCGGACTGAATAATGAAACGTGTAGTATCTGCATAATAAGATGCATGCAGATGAGTTTGAGACATGGCCATAAGCAAAGCCATGAATAAAGGAAATAATACATTTCGCTTTTTCACGTGGATGGATATTGAATTTTAACTGCCCTTGCAGATTAAAATAAAGGTAGAGAAAAGCACGAATAAGCAATGAGATTATCAACCCGAAATGAAGAAAATTCAGGGATTTCTGTTGATTCAATAAAAAAGTAGGGATATCACTACAATTCTTTTCTTAACCTCGCTACAGGTATATTCAGTTGCTCACGGTATTTGGCTACGGTACGTCTTGCAATATTGTATCCTTTCTCCTGAAGCATGTCTGTTAGTATTTCATCACTAAGCGGTTTACGCTTATCTTCTGCTTCAATAATATCGCTCAGGATTTTCTTTACCTCTCTTGTACTCACTTCTTCACCGCTATCTGTACTTAGCGATTCACTAAAGAAAAATTTCAAGCGATAAGTACCAAATTCTGTTTGTACAAACTTACTATTGGCTACACGGCTCACGGTTGATATATCAAGACCTGTTAGTTCAGCAATATCTTTCAGGATCATGGGCCGCATAGTGGTTTCATCACCGGTAAGAAAAAATTCCTGCTGGTGTTTCATG
>DPWF01000231.1:14869-15380 GCA_003526435.1 Chitinophagaceae bacterium
ATCCTGTCTTTGTTTGATCATATCAATAAACCACTTCGCAGAATCAATTTTCTGTTTGATAAAAAGAACCGCTTCTTTCTGTCGTTTATCTTTTTTGCTTCCCTTATCGTATTCTTTCAGCATATCACGATACCCTTCGCTGATACGCAGGTCGGGGGCATTCTTGGCATTCAGGGTAAGCTCGAGTTTACCATTATTGTTGAGGATAAAAAAATCAGGAACAATATAACTCTCAGCTTTATTGATCTCACCAATATTACCTCCCGGCTTGGGATTCAGTTTAATGATCTGATTAATTACATCCCGTATCTGATCATCATTCAGGTTAAGTCCACGTTGAATTTTTTCGTAGTGCTTTTTGGTAAACTCATCAAAATATTTAGAGAGTACCTGTATGGCCAGTTCAACTGATCCACCTTCTGCTAATTTTCTTTTGAGCTGTAACAACAAACATTCTTTCAGATCACGGGCACAAACCCCGGGTGGATCAAACTGTTGTATCTGTTGTATG
>DPWF01000231.1:15387-21928 GCA_003526435.1 Chitinophagaceae bacterium
GTATGATGGTTTCAATTTCTTTTTCTTCCACCGTTAATCCCTGTCTGAATGCAAGATCATCGGCAATGGAAGTCAGTTCACGACGCAGATAACCGTCATCATCCAGACTACCCACTACCTGTTCTGCAATTTTAAAATTGCGCTCATCCAGTTCGAGCATACCTAACTGGTTCAGTACAAGTTCATGAAAGCTTGTTTCTACCCGGATAGGAATCACTTTCTGGTCATCCATTTCAGGATAATTGTCGTCCTTCATTTTATAGTCGGCAATCTCACCATCATCATCTGTTACATATTCACTGATGTCTACATTGTCATAGTCTTCTTCACTTCCATCGCGATCCAGGTCATCATCAGATGAACTTTCAAATTCATCTTTCAGTTCATCCCCAAACTCATCTGCATGTCCTTCCTCATCCATTTCCAGCGCAGGATTCTCTTCCAGTTCTTCTTTGATCCGCTCTTCAAGATTGGCCGTAGGTACCTGCAACAGCTTCATTAACTGAATCTGCTGGGGCGACAGTTTTTGTAGTAATTTTTGTTGTAGCGACTGACTTAACGACATAATACAAACTAAATACAATAATAAACGACCCTGTTTACGGGTAATTCAGCTTTAACATCTATCGATCTTAAAACGCCGTAAATTTACATACAATCAATGCAAGATGTTGGCGAAACGGATTTGTTTGTTTGTGAATTTATTCCTAATTACATGCTTTGCGGGAAAGGCTCAAATGCCTGTAACTGCTGTTTTGCCCGGGAAAATGATCGCCGATAGCAGCAGACCCGTATTTTTTCGTTTATTACCCGAAGACTATTACAGCAAAAATCTTTCATTCTTTTGCAGGAAAGAATTACAGATAGAAAAAATGACCAAGCTGCCATTAAGATTCAGGTTAGGCAGCCTTGAACAGGTAAATCAACTGGAAGGAAAAAACAGGCATTTTGTTCCGTCTTCATTCAGGCAGCCAGCAGGTCGTCGGAAGGAATAGATCTGTTCTGAGCTTGATAGATCAATGCTTCGAATAATAAGCGACGATCTTCTTCAGCTATATCTTCGAGTGGTATAGTATCGGAAAAATAGGTCGACATATACTTGATAGTAATTCCTTCCTTACTAATTTTTATTCGTTTAACATCCTCCCACACAATTACTTCTTCTTCCTTTACTTTATGGCTTGCTTTTCGCAAACGCCATTTGATACCAATATGATCAACAGTTATATAACAATTATTGACCTTACTGTTTTTATACTGCTTATAAGTCCGTTCTGCGATACTGGAAAAAATAAGCAGATTGGCTGCCGGACTAATCCAATCTTTCCAATCGCTGATATCAGAAAAAGGCCATATTAACCTTATCAGATTCAAGATGATAACGGCTATCAGTAACACAGTCCAAAAGTAGAACCAGAAACCCAGTGAAACCGGTGTATAGAAAGCAGTATAAGATTTGTTTTCAGGCATGAACAGTCTGATTGGTTAAGACTTTACGGATAGCTGCAGCCAGCTTCTCTCCTTTTTCTTTGACCTGTTCGTCTGTCCATAACAAACCAATGGCAGTAGAAATACACCTGCTCATGATGGCATCACTCGCTGCAAAACGGGTGTTCTGTAATTGCAGCAGCGCCTTCTCCTGTTCTTCACTCAATCTGTTCAGGCTGGTGGCATTTTTCAGATGGTCCCATTTACTGATATAATGCCAGTTATTGGCATACCAGTAAAAATTACCCGCCAGAATTCCCTGTTCTTTCAGTTCGGCCACCAGGGATTTTGTGAGTTCTTCTGTTGGCAGGAACCAGCTTAAAAAACTACAACTGTCGCCTGCTTCATCAGGCACTTTTCTGAAACGCACTTCAGGAATGGCTTCGAGATAGGCACGTAATGCTTTATTATTTTTCCTTTGGATAGATAAGAATGTATCGAGTTTGCGAATCTGTGCCAGACCAACAGCCGCATGTAATTCACTGATGCGGAAATTATAGCCGAGATAAGGGTGCAGGTCGGCGCCACGATCCACGCCTTTATGATCATGACCATGATCGGTATAGGCATCCGATTGGATGTATACATCTTCATTATTCGTCATTACCACACCACCTTCACCACAGGTAATGGTTTTTACAAAATCAAAAGAAAACGTTCCGGCATCACCAATGGTACCCAATGCCTTTCCTTTATAAGTTCCACCAATACTCTGGCAGGCATCTTCCAGTAAAATCAGTTGATGTTCTGCACAAATTTGCTTTAATGCATCAAGATCGGCCATGCTTCCGCACATATGAACCGGCATTACACATTTTGTTTTGGGTGTAATGGCTGCTCTTACCGCAGCAGGATCGAGGGTAAGCGTTTCATCAATATCAACCAGCACCGGTATGGCACCCACACTTAATACCGCTTCAAAGCTGGCTACAAATGTGAAAGCAGGCATAATTACTTCATCACCCGCACCAATATGCAGAGCAGCCATGGCTGTTGTTAAAGCAGCGGTACCACTGGACGTCAGTTGTGCATATTTAGCTCCGAACACTTCTGTAATGGCTTTCTCCAGCTCCTGCGCCTTCCATATACCCTTTCTCGGACCATCAAAACCATAACGCATCAGGATACCTGTTTCCAGCACATCATTCACTTCTTTTCTTTCCTCAGCACCAAATAGTTCATAACCAGGCATAAGATTGATTTAGGTTGCAAAAATAGAAAGGATTTTGCAATGTCTGATGTCTGATGTAAGATGCCTGATTTTTAAACAAATCCGATATACTACATCAGACATCATCAAATCTCCTGTGTACCTTTGCCCCATGACTCCAACGCTTTTCTATTGTTACGACGCCTATTGTGGCTGGTGTTATGGATTTAGTCCGGTGATGAAACAGGTGCATCAACACTTCCCACAGCTTCCTGTTGAAGTATTATCGGGCGGAATGATTTTGCCTGAAGAGCCTGTATCCATTGCCGCTACTGCCGGATATATACAGAAAGCGCNNTAAAACAGTGGAGGAATATACGGGGATCACTTTCGGCCCTGATTATCTCTGGCATATTAATAACCCGGAATTAAGCGATTGGTTTCCTCATTCCGAAAAACCAGCCATTGCCCTTTGCATTTTTAAAGAATTTTATCCAGATAAGCAGGTTGAATTCGCCTCCGATCTTCAGTATGCCTTACATTTTGAGGGGCGTGATCTTACAGATGATGAAGCCTATCGTCACCTGTTAGAGAAATATAGTATCAACCCCGAAACTTTTTACAACAAACTGAAAAGCGAAGAATACAAGGAACAGGCTTATTACGAATTTTCACTGGTAAAACAATTACAGGTTAGCGGGTATCCATGTGTGCTGTTACAAGTGAATGAATCGAAATTTCATTTGCTGGCACGTGGTTATACCGACTATGAAACCCTGGAAACCAGACTGATTAATGTATTGAAAGAATTAAGTGAAGGCAATTGATTTTACAAGAAAACGTTAAGATATAAGAGCGGCTCCTTGCTTTCCGCTCTGCATAATAGTTTCCCTGTTCAAACCCGATACACACATGAAACAAATTTTTACAATTGCATTTTCCTTGCTCTCTTATGCAGCACTGGCACAGAATGCCAGCATGGATTTTGAAAAATATGAACCCAAAAGCAACCTGGTTGTTCCGGAACATAAAATCACCCGGTCCAAATTTCCTTTTATTGATGTACACAATCACCAGTTTGGAATGCCTACACAAGATGTAAAAGCATTACTCAAACAAATGGATAACCTGAATATGCGTGTAATGGTGAACCTGAGTGGAAGAGGGTCGAGATCCGTTAACGGACAATTTGGGTTACAGGATCCCCAATACCTGGTTGATGCCATTGCGAATGCAAAAAAAACCACTCCTAACCGTATCATTCACTTTACCAATGTATCCTTTATTGGTGTAGGTGAACCTGGTTGGGCAGAAAAAGCAGTAAAAGAATTAGAGAACGATGTAAAAGCCGGTGCCAATGGTTTGAAAATATATAAAAACCTGGGCTTTTCTTTTAAAGACAATACAGGCAAATTATTACGCATTGATGACCCAAGACTGGACCCCATCTGGGCCAAATGTGGCGAATTAAAAATTCCCGTACTTATTCATAGTGCCGATCCTGAACCTTTCTGGCAACCGCTGGATGATAAAAATGAACGCTGGTTAGAGCTGGCTACACGTCCGGATAGAAAAAGAAGCAATACAGATCCTGCACCCTGGTCTGATCTGATCCAGCAGCAACACAACATTATTAAACGTCATTCCAAAACCAATTTTATAGCTGCACATTTCGGTTGGTATCCGAATGATCTTGCCAAACTAGGAAGCCTGTTAGATGCTATGCCCAATATGTATGTTGAATTTGGTGCCGTTATTGCAGAGCTGGGTCGCCAGCCAAGAATGGCAAAAACCTTCTTCGACAAATACCAGGACAGAATCATGTTTGGAAAAGACAGTTGGGTTCCGGATGAATATCCCACCTATTTCAGGGTGCTTGAAACAACAGATGAATATTTCCCCTACCACAAAAAATACCATGCCTTCTGGAAAATGTATGGTATGGGTTTGAGCGATGATGTGCTGAAGAAAGTGTATTACAAAAATGCATTACGCATTATCCCTAATATTGATAAAACTTTGTTTCCTGATTAGATCGCCCAATCAACATGTTTCTGTTCATACTTCAACCATGTTATGGCAACATCATATCTGTTGGCATAACATGGTTGAAGCAAAAAATATTCAAGCTGTATTAATTACTAATTTATAGCCAATACCCCTTACGTTTATAATCTTCACCTGATTATCATTTTCCAGGTATTTTCGCAGTTTTGTGATGAATACATCAAGACTTCGGCCTGAAAAATAATCTGTATTCCCCCAAAGTTTTTTTAACAATTCCTGACGGGTTATTGACTGGTTACGGTGATTAAATAATAAATATAAAAGATCGGCCTCTCTGGCTGTTAGCTGCTTTTTCTTTCCAGGTAATACAAGTTCGCCGGAAGGATAATAAAAAATATAGGCTCCAAGAGAATAGGAAGCAGGGGCAATAGTTCGCTGATGATCTTTTTTCACCAATGCATTAATTCTTGCCACCAGTTCGAGCATACTGAATGGTTTTCGCAGATAATCATTGCCACCCAATTCAAACCCAGTTACCACATCTTCTGCTCTTGACCGGGAAGTAAGAAAGATAACAGGTGTAGACATATCTACCTTTCGTAGCTGGCTTACCCATGCAAAGCCATCACCATCCGGCAGCATCACATCTGCGATGATGAGTACCGGAGTACATTGTTTGTAGAGAATACTTGCCCTGGCTAATGTTGTGGCATGTCTTACTGTAAAGCCCTTTGCTTCCAGGCTTTCTTTTACAATTTCTGCCAGTGCTATTTCATCTTCTAAAAATAATATGTCAGCTTTATTCATACCGGCCAATATAAACTTACAGTAATGCCTGTTTCCTTCCCGTTACTTATCACAACTTTTCCATTATGCGCCTGCATGATGTTTTGCACATAGTTAAGTCCAAGGCCATATCCTTTTATTGCATGGCCCCGTTGAGGTGCCCTGTAAAATTTCTCAAAAACATGAGGAAGTGCCTCTTTGGTTATGCCTATGCCATCGTCTGAAATATGTATAACAAGATAATTATTCTCCAGGCTACAGGATATATTGATAAATACTTTCTGCAAAGAATATTTAACTGAGTTGTCGAACACATTTGAGCAAACCTGTTGAAACAACAGTGGGTCTGCTTTTATTTCATTGATACCGGTATTATTACTAAGATGGAACAATACCGGTTTATCTGCTATTCCTTGCAACTGCCCGAGTGTTTCATTTAAGATAGCCATAAAATTTACAGATTCCAATCTATGAGGCTCGATGGTTTTTAATTGTTTTTCGTACAACGTATTATCCATCACCCTATCTATCAGTTCTGTAAATTTTTTCATGCTGTTTTGTGCATGCTGCAGGTAACGGCTGCTTTTTTCCTGAGACAATCCAGGCTCCTGTAAAACCTCAAGTGCTGCAGTTACAATTGCCGCAGGTGTTTTCAGTTCATGTGTTATATTATTAATGAAATCATCTTTAATAACAGAAAGTTTTTTCTCCCGTAAAAGAGCAGATGTCAGCATGCTTATGCACAATGCAACTAATATTACCAGTAAAAGCGATCCAACGAGGACCCATTTTAACTCGTGTAACACAAATCCAATCGGGTTTGTAAAAACAACCCTTACAAATTGTTCATCATGTGTCCACCATTTATATGTTGGAAAGGATTTACTCAAAATATAACCTGGCTTAACCGGTGAATTTGATGAACTGATATGATTCAGCAGACTATCTTTCGCAGTGACCTGAAAATAGAAAGGACTGCTGATATGCCTGTTGAGCAGGTAATGAGTTAATAATGGACGTAACCGGCTTGTATCAAACCCAAATTGAAGTAGCCGGTCAGTCAGAAATTTTCCCAGATTTTGTGTGCGGTAATAAACAACATGATTTTCT
>DPWF01000231.1:21935-25254 GCA_003526435.1 Chitinophagaceae bacterium
TTTCGAGGTCTTCTGTTCGTAACATATGCGCATACTGTCTAGCTATTATTCTTTTAAAGGCCGTGTCTTTTGCAGTAATTTGTTGAGAAAAAGATGCAACACTAAATGATGTAGAATCTTTTACATCTCTTGTATTGATAATATTATATATCACACGCCGGGGTTCAGGCGTGTTTTTATTTTCAGGAGACATTTTGCTTCTGATCAGGAATACAGAAGTATCCATCAATTGATTAACCAGTTCTGCTTCAATAGTATCGCAGCGGATTTCAAACTCTTTTTTAATTGCATCCTCCATTGCGAGTGTTATTTCTCTCTCGAAATTGAAGAGGGAGGTCTTGTAATAGTTCCGTATCCAATAAAATTGAATGATGATAACACCCCCAATGGCTAAGAGGCAAATGAAAAGTAGTATTCTTATCCTGCGGGTCATGATACAAATTTAACACTCCGGTTGCAGGATGAAGCTGCGTTAACAAACAATAACAATCAATAACCACTGCTTAACAATAGCGGTTTTGATTTAAGGGCAGATTTGTAAAAAATATTACGTTATGAAACCATATCTGTTCTTACTGTTCTTTACCCTGGCGTTTGAATCATATAGTCAGGAGGCAACATTATTAAAACCCGGAAATCGTTTTCCCGATATTTTGATAAAGGAGTTGAGCAATGCCCCTACAAAAGAATTTTACCTGAACAGGGACGGAAAAAAAAGTTACTACATTCTGAATTTTTGGGGCACCTGGTGTAGCCCATGTATTCCTGAAATGGATAGTCTTGCTGTATTCCAAAAACTTTACGACAACAAAATACAGGTGATTGCCATTTCAGATGATGATGAAAACCGTAAAGCCCTATTCCTGAAAAAAAGACCATCCGGTATTTGGCTGGCTACCGATACTGCTTATACACTATACAACATGCTCAACCTCGCATATGTTGGTCAGAGTGTTATTATTGGCCCTGATAAAAAAATTGTATCGATTGTACGTACCGACTCAATTAATCGTTTTCTATTAGCCCGTTTATTGAAAGGAGATAAAATACCTGTTAGTGCAGGGTTTAAAGAAAGTAGTGTGTCTACCAAAGGAGATCCATTTGGTGTTGATTCTCTTACAACACATAGTATTAGTATAAGAGGCTATAAAAAAGGACAACGGAGTATGGGACAATTGTATTTCGAAGGCCCCTATAAAAACAGAAGGGCCACATGGTATAATGCGAGTATTGGATTACTATACCGGGCGGCTTATGGAATAAAAACTTACGAGCAACAAGAGTTTTATGATGCTTCTGTAAAACCTGAAGAAATAAATAATCATAATCTAAAAGATACCAGCGCATTGTACTGTGTAGATATACTGGTGGCTGAGCACCAAAAAGACAGTCTCTACCAAATGCTGCAAAAATTCTTTTCTATGTACCTTCCTGTAAAAGCGCGTCCCGAAAAAAGAATGATACCGGTATATGTGCTCAAAAGAATTACAGATACTGCCAACAGTTTACCTGTATCTGTAGCAAAAGAAAGCAGCTACAGTTTTAGTGGCCGTGGATACAATGGAGTAAAAGTTACGCTTGCCAATTTTGCTTCAGATTATCTGTCAAACGAACTAAGACTACCTGTAGTTGACGAAACAGGTCTGAATGGCTTCTTCGATATTAAGACACAAGTAAATGTGCGCGACATCGAAAACATTAAACAATCTATCGAAAAACTTGGCCTGAAGGTAGAGAAAACAACGAGGGAAATGAATGTGATTGTGTACTACAAATAAGGCACCGGAGTTATTCCGTCTCCTATTATTGAAAATTTCAAGCCACAGAGGCATAGATTATTAAAATATAATCTGTACATCTGTGGCTTAAAAAAAATGTAACTATTCTTATTCTTCCAGTAAAGGATTCCGCTCTTTTCTTTTGAAACGATTGAAAAAACTTTCCGGAAACATCAGACAAAATCCTTCGTAAGAAAACAGCGTGATGATAATGGCTCCTATAAATTCAACCTTACCTACTTTAGGCAAAAGTAAAAACCAGACCAGTAAGCCTATCAGCAAGGCAAGTATTATCCGGCCAGGTGTTAATAGTGTACTAAGCTTTTTCATGTAATAAATATAATAAAGCCTGCATTATATTATCAATCCCAAAATGTTAAAAAGATCCATTCTTAGCTCCGGACTTAAGTCCGGAGCTAAGAATGGGGGATTAGAATAATTTTTCTGCCGGCGGCGTAACTCCCTGAAAACGGATATAAATGGTACACTGTCCGCGGTGGTGAGTCTGGTGTTCATGTGCTTTCAAAATCCAGCTTAACCTTGATTCATTGAGGTTTCCTCTTTTTACGATTTCACTCAATTTAGAAACATCCATTTCTTTAATACCTGCAATGGCAAAATCATACGCAGCATTCACATAATAACTGACTGAATCCTTTGTTTGTGCTGTTGCAGAGCGCTCCATATTATATCCCGGATAAATCCTGGTCTTACCTGTTCCGTTGGCACTCAATCCAATGGTTCCCTGCGCTAGGTGAAGCATTTGTTCAGAAAAACTGCGGATACCATCTACCGGCTTCACCGTATACTTGTCGGCTGGCATGGCCGCCAGGTATTCGGCCGTATATACTTTTGCTCTTTCCCAGTCTTTCACTAACTGGGCTTTCAATGAATCGTTATTGAATTGTGCATCCGAATGTTGGATGAGCAGAAATAAGAGACTACAGATAGCAATCATTTTTTTCATAGTGTTGGTATTGTTTGATGTAAATTTTATTGTGGTACGTTATGCAATGCCACACGGTTTCCTTCGCTGTCTAAAAAAACCGCCATACAGCCATGTTCAGGCGATATTTCGGTTTTAGGAACCAATATTTTCCCGCCAGCGGCTTCAACCCTGTCCAGTACAACCTGAACATCCGGATTGGCATTCAGGTACACCAGTGGTCCATGTGTGGCAGAGGGTTGGTGAAAACCACCACTATCGCATAAAGCGCCGGCAACAGAATCGTGGCTTTCTACCGGAAACATCCGCATTTTAATATTGGGAAAATCAAGCGGAATCATAGTGAACTGAAAAATTGCTTCATAAAAACGTTGGGCGCGATCAATATCCGTAACCGGAATTTCGAACCAGCTAATGGCGTGTTGCATGGTGAAGGGTTGTTTGGGTTATAGTTTGGTTTTTGTTTCTTTCAAGCCTTTACTTTTTAAATACTCCAGTAATTCTTTTGCATCTTCACCGCCCCGCATGGCATGGTGTAATAAAGTAAGTCAGTGCGGACCTCTTGCAAAAACATAAGCAGGAAATGCTTCGAGAT
>DPWF01000134.1:0-1065 GCA_003526435.1 Chitinophagaceae bacterium
GCGGCTTACCTGTACCCCATATAACTACTTCTGTACTACCTTCCTCCACAGCGGTTATAAATTTTCTTAATAATGCAGGCAATACATGTGATTTTTCTATATCATAGTTATCATTGGGTCCATACAAATTTGTCGGCATAGCGGCTATAAAATCGCACCCATGCTGCTTTCTGTAAGCATCACACAATTCAATCCCTGCAATTTTTGCAATTGCATATGGCCTGTTGGTATACTCCAAATAACCAGATAACAAATATTCTTCTTTTAGCGGTTGTGCTGCCAGTTTAGGGTAAATGCAGGAAGAACCAAGGAAAATCAATTTATTCACTTTACTTACATAAGCTGCGTGAATAACATTGGCCTCAATCATCAGGTTTTCATAGATAAAATCTGCACGGTAAGTATTGTTAGCCTGGATACCACCTACTTTGGCTGCGGCCAGAAACACATATTCCGGTTTTTCTATTGCAAAGAATGCCTCTACTTCCACCTGATTTCTCAGATTTAACTGCGAAGAATTTCGCAAAACAAGGTTCCTGTAGCCTTCCGCCTGAAGTTTCCGGACAATTGCACTCCCGACCATACCTCGGTGTCCGGCAACAAAAATTTTGGAATCTATATTCATGAAAAGGTTAAGATTTATTTAAACCAGTTTGTTTTATCATTCTTACTCATATGTAGATTTCACTCCGCTGATACAAAGATGTTTTCAGTAGGGGACTAAATTATTCAAATTCATTACGGATATCGTATCCATTTTCTCTCAAAAATTGTTGTTTTTCAAACAATGTAATGTCACTTGCTACCATTTCCTTTATCATATCAGCTAAAGTATGCTTCGGAGCCCAAGCGAGCTTTTCTCTTGCTTTAGTGGCATCCCCTATTAAAAGATCTACCTCTGTTGGTCGATAATATTGCGGATCAACTTTTACGACTGTCGTGCCAATAGGCAACCTGAATTTATCATTGCAGGCTTTCACTTTTCCTGTTTCATTTTCCCCTTCGCTTTCAAACTCAAGCTCAATGCCAACTTCTTCAAATGCCATTCTTACAAAATCACGGATA
>DPWF01000134.1:1129-3248 GCA_003526435.1 Chitinophagaceae bacterium
CCACATAGCTTCAACATAATCTTTTGCATGACCCCAGTCGCGCTGCGCATCTAAATTGCCTAAATATAAAGTTTCCTGTAAACCAAGAGCAATTCTGGCAACAGCACGGGTAATTTTTCGGGTAACAAAAGTTTCTCCTCGTGTAGGTGATTCATGATTAAACAAAATACCATTACAGGCGAACATATTATATGCTTCACGATAGTTCACAATTATCCAATAAGCATACAACTTCGCTACACCATATGGCGATCTTGGATAAAACGGTGTTGTTTCTTTTTGAGGAACCTCCTGAACTAAACCGTATAATTCAGAAGTTGAAGCCTGATAAATTTTTGTTTTTTTCGTTAATTTCAATAACCGTACAGCCTCCAATATCCTTAAAGTGCCTAACCCATCTGCATTACCCGTATACTCAGGTGTTTCAAAACTCACTTTCACATGACTCATGGCCCCAAGATTATATATCTCATCTGGCTGTACTTCCTGAATGATACGAATTAAATTAGAAGCATCAGTTAGATCACCATAATGTAAAAAAAGATGTCGGTTAGGAATGTGAGGATCTTCATAAAAATGATCTATTCTGTCTGTATTGAATAATGAACTGCGCCTTTTTATTCCGTGCACTTCATATCCCTTTTTCAAAAGGAATTCCGCCAAATATGCGCCATCCTGTCCCGTAATACCTGTTATCAGTGCCTTCTTCATGAAAGAATAATTAATACTGCAATTTAGCTGCTTATTTAAATAATATAGGTTTTCCCATTATACCTTCATCAACATAGTCATGTTATTGAAATCGCTTCAAAGATAACTGATAGCAGATAACTTTGAAGGGGTGTGAATCCTTAAAAGTAAACAACCCCTTTTATGCTCCGAAGAAGGGCAGTAGAATTCAAGTATTCTAAAAAAAAGACAAACTCCATTCCAAATGAACCATCCGCCATTTGTGTTCTACCTATTATTTCCTGAGCGTATTCATCACCGAAATAGACATGCCTGCCATAGAAACCAGCACGCCAGCAATACCAATGATTTCGCCAGTTGAAACCCTTGTTTTGATGGTTTTGGCCGGCACTATAATATCTGCACCGGTAAGTACCCGCGGATATTTCTTGATGAGTCCAAACAGGTATTTTTCTGTTTTGGCAATATGTCCATTGGCATACACTACATAAATATGTTTTTTTCTACCTTTCTCCGTGATGCCTCCTGCACGATTCAAATAATATTGTAAAGATCGGCCAGATTCAAAAGTTGTTTTGGTGGGCGAATACACTTCTCCGCTGATTTTAACCAGCAGGTCTTTTTTGGGCACTTCGAGCACATCTCCTTCTTCGAGGTATAAATTTTCATCTGATTCCGGATTGCGCAAAATTTCCTCCATATTGATGGCTATTTTAACCACAGGGTCTAATAATTCCTCTACCTTTCTGTAATCAAGCGAATCAGCAAGATCTTCTGCAATGATTTTTACTTTTTCTTCCTGTTGAATTTTAGGTTGTTTGGCTCGTCTGATCAATGAAACAGCTTCCTGGTAGGCTGTTGGTGAAAAACCACCCGAACGATTCAGTAAATCACTGACCCTGTCTTTTTTAGAACGAATGGCATAATTACCCGGATACATGACTTCTCCTTCAACCGATACCTGTTTTTGTTCCACATAAGCGGGGTTTCTCCGTACCGTTACCAGGTCGAATGGTTGCAGCGCAAACTGTGCCCCTTTCAGGTCGAGGTTACGGTCAATATCGATATTGATGACTTCTGCCACTTTATCTGAAATACCTGCAGCAGCAGGATCTACAAGACGGCGGGCAATCTCTATCCTGTACACAGTGGCCGCATCTGTAAATCCACCCGACTCCAACAAAGCATCTTTCAGTGTGTAGTTGTTTCTAAATAGTATAGTTCCAGGTTTGCGTACTTCTCCGTTGATGGTTACCACCCTTTCGTCTTGCAGATCCATCGTAGAGCTGATGACGATAGAATCATTTTTTTCAAGTAAAAGATCTTTTTGCAGGTTGTTGATGACATCGGTTACAGAAAATGAAACGATTTCTTTGGTAAGATCAGGCTTTACTCTTTTGAGCAGCGCCCTGCTGAGATAAACATCCTT
>DPWF01000134.1:3254-18975 GCA_003526435.1 Chitinophagaceae bacterium
TCCTCTCTTAATCCTTCTGCTTTTTTAACAAGATCGCTGATGCGCATTCCAGGGTTCCATTCATAAATGCCTGGTCTGTAAACTGCACCGGTTATGCTGATCCGGTTTTCATATTTATCAAGTACAGGCTCTATAGAAATACTGTCTCCTTTTTCAGGAACATATGTTTGAAAAGCCTGTTGATTCAAGTCCTTGATACGTTTTTCACGATTGGTAAACTGGTTCACTTTTATATTGGCCGTATATGCTTTTTCTGTAAACCCACCAGCAAACTCAATCAGTTGAGGAGCGGGTTCATTATCCAATAACTCATACACACCAGGTCTTTTTACTTCACCCATTACAGATACCCTTTTCTGATACACAGGAATATTGATCAGGTCTCCTTCCTTCAATAAAATATTATGCCTTGTATCTCCTTGTAACAGGAACTGGTATAAATCTGCTTTCAGGAAAACTTTGTTATTTCTGATCAGCTCTATAGAACGAAAAGAACCAATCTTATCAGGCCCTCCGCATAGATATAAGGCATTAAACAGGGTGGTGAAAGAAGAGACAGTATAATTACCGGGTTTACTGGCACCAATGATGGTAATACGGATACTTCTGATATTGCCCAATGTAAGTGTAAAATTGGTAGCACCGGATGCAATTGACCTGTACACCGTTTTTACAAGACGATCCCTGATTGTTTTTTTGGCATCATCGATGCTGAGACCAGCCACGGTTACAACCCCCACATTCGGTATGCTGATGGTACCCTCAGGCTGAACAGATAACCGAAAACCAGCTTCCTGAGCACCAAAAATATTCAGCACAAGTTCATCATCAGGACCTATCTGGTAATCAGCAGGCGTTGCTATACGTAGGTTGGGTTCAAATGAAAGAGAGGTCGTGGTAAAAAGTTCAGCGCCGAAAATGGGAATACGCTGGCTTTCAGGTTTTACATCAGTTGTATAATTACCTGCCACCGTTTCTCTTGTAACCAGTATGGGGTCGGTTTCTGTTTTCTTAGCTGTACTATTTCCTGATTCTATGCTTGCAATACGTTGGCGTAGCTTGGTTATTTCGCCTTGGGGCATGCCTTTGGCAGCAGCCATTTNNCCATTTGTTCAGCCTGGGCAATAGAAACAGAAGCCTGTTTGAGTTGTTGTATCAAGCGGTTAATATCAGCATCAGCAACCTGATCAATTTTAACTTTGCTCAGGTCCTTTGCATTCAGGATATCTTGTGCGAAAGAAGCAGTTCGGGCTATCCAAAAGCTCAGGAATAATAGTAGTCTAAAACGCATTTTAAGATTGATTCATGGATTTAATGTTCAGCTATTGCAATGATTTACATTACATAAGCAATGATATTAACCGGTTTTACCAGATATGTATATTTTGTTACTCTAGCCTTGTGAATGGGGGGCAAAGCGAAGCAGACTCAGTGAAGTAATCCTTAGTCATATTACAAATTTAATACAATTTTAAGGTTAACCAAAATTTTCGGCTATATGTTAATTTTTATTTAACTGTCAAATTTCATCATCGTTTAAACTGCCTATGTTTGCCGGGTGTGGGCTTTGGCAAATTCAACGCAGNNACGCAGACTTAGGCAAATCCCATCGGTTTTTACTTATTCCGAACTGTTTAATTGATTAAAACATGAATATCCGTATTGGTTATGGAATTGATTTTCACCAATTAACAACTGGCCGAGATTTATTTATAGGTGGTGTAAAAATTCCCCACGACAAAGGCGCATTGGGGCATAGCGATGCCGACGTTCTCCTCCATGCTATTTGCGATGCCTTATTGGGTGCTGCCGCACTAGGCGATATCGGTGTTCATTTCCCCGACACTTCTAATGAGTTTAAAGACATTGACAGTAAAATTCTGCTGGCTAAAACAAAAGCATTGATAGAAGCCGAAGGTTATAAAGTCATCAACATAGACTCTTCCCTCTGCTTGGAAGCCCCGAAAATAAAACCCTATATTCCCCAAATGCAAGAAACCATCGCCGCTATTCTGGGCATCAGCATAAAAGATGTGAGCATAAAAGCCACCACAACAGAGAAAATGGGATTTGTGGGGAGGAAGGAGGGGTTGGTGGCGCATGCAACAGTATTAATACAATCAATTTGAAAATATGCAAATTTGAAAATTTGAAAATGATGAGCTTCCTAATTGGAGAAACCTGCAAACCTGGAATGTTCTTCATTTTCAAATTAGCACATTCTCAAATTTTCAAATTATTCCTTCCATTTCCAAATTTCCAAATTCTCAAATTTTCAAATTATTCCTTGGGTTCAAGATTGAATACCACTCCTAATCTCAACGTATTCGAAAGCGGATTACGCGTTACCCCACTTCCTGATGGTACGAGGTAAGAGAAGTTGATATCCATAAAGTCGAGGTGGAAACCGGCACCTACGCTGAAATATTTTCGGTTACCCCTGTTTTTATTCTCATAGAAATAACCACTGCGGAAAAAGAACTGGTTATTGTATCCATATTCTGCCCCCAGTGAAAACTGTAATGATTTTCCAATACCTGTTCCATCACTAAACGATTTCATCCAGCTACTCACCACACCGGTGGTTCTGTAGTTTACGAGGTTGGCACTGTCGGTAGAAAAATTTCCTGTGGCCACGGGTGGTGCCGGTACCAGCAGCTTATTCATGTCAAGTGCAAAATTAATCTTGTTGTTTTCGTCCAGCACTTTGGTATAAGATACACCTATACCCAGGTTGGCAGGTATATAATCTTTGTTACGCGCATCATTGGTATAACCGATTTTGCTACCGAGATTAGACAGCACCACTCCCCAACTCAGTCCTTCCCCCTCTTCATTCAATCCATTATTGTATAAAGAAACATCACCGGCAACTGCATTACCTGCTTTATACACTACACCTGTTCCAACATCACCCACCACGAGTCTTGAATTGATATAACGCAATGCCACACCGATACTCAGTTTTTCATTGAGCTTTCTGGAATAACCCAGGTCAAAAGCAAACTCACTCGGGCGAACAGAATTGAGCACATTACCTGAAAAGTCGGTTAGCTGAATATTACCCAGGCTAAAAAAGCGAAGCGTTGATGAAATGGCCTGTTCATCATCCAGTTTATGATACCCTGCCATACTGGCCAGGTACACATCATTCAACCCCAGATCCTTTAACCAGGGTGTATAGTTTACCGCAATGGCTGAACGTTTGGGTGCAAACATTACTTTAGAAAGGTTCCAGAAAGGTGCATTGGCCTCGGGCGTAGTGGCAATAGCTACATCGCCCATACCACCAGCCCTTGCATCGGGTGAAATACGAAGAAAAGGAACTGCTGTTGATACGATATTGATGGAGTCCTGTGCATAGGTTGCATACGATAATACCAATGCTATGATGGCTGCCAGGGTTTTCTAACTTTTTAAAAACATGGAGCAATATATTTTAAAAAGTTTGAAATTACTGATAGTCGATAGTCCATAGTCCATGGTCGATGGTTTATCGTCTATAGTAGATGACCCATAGTTAAAAGCAATCATTAACTATTGACCATTAACTATTGACCATGGACTATGGACCATTAACTATAAACTAAAGTGTAAAAATCAAACCATCAGATACATTTAAAGCAGAATAAGTTGCCCGGTATGAACAGATCGTTGATCGCCGGATTGAATGATTATTTGGTAAATATAAACAGCTTTTTGAATTTTCCTGCCCGATTCATCCCTTCCATCCCATTCAACCTGAATATTTCTGGTACCTGAAGTCTGAAAAGGACCGGAAATTCGTTTAATCAACCTTCCATCAGCCGTATAAATCTGTACCTGAACCTTCAGTGTTTTATCGGGTTGATTATGTTCAAAGGAGAACCGGGTTCTATCGCGGAAAGGATTGGGGAAATTCATCACTTTGCTGACGGCCAGTTTATCCTGTGTATACACCACATAATCCAGACGCACCTGGGTGGAATTATTGGCACCATCCCAGGCTTTAAGCACCAGCGAATGAGGCCCCCTGGTTTGTATGGGTAACCGATAACGGATACTGCCAGATTGCCAACTGTTAAGGTCAGACAGGTACCAGTCGTTCAGCACCCGTATATCACGAACAAGGTCATCGATGGTCAGTGTGATGTCGTGACCTATACCATTACCTGATGTATTGATGCCGGAACTGTCTGATAAATAAGCCATCAGCAGTGGCGATTCATGGGTGAGGCCGCCGTTCCGGAATAAGGTATCGTTCAGGAATAACCGAATGTCCGGACCTTTTGTATCTAGCGGAACAGTATTGTTACCCACGAGTACAAAACCAGTATCGGCACCAGCAGCATCTGTTGTATTGTTCCATGCATAAAGCGCCAGCCTTGCTCTTCCGGGCTGAAAAGAAACATCTTTGGGAAGAATGATACGAATACGAAAACGACCCGTATCAACTGTAAACATCCCTTTGAATAAAATAGCCGACTGTTGCTGAAAACCTGTTACCGGACTTGACACATCATTACCCAAGGTTTGCACTGTTCTCGGCTTATCATACAGCACCACAGACAGCTTACCATTAAAATCGCTGAGCCGGTTACCCGCGCCATCCTGTACATCTCCCTCCAATGAATAACTCTTCGAAGCACGCAAGGTATCTACCCCCGAAACAGCCATCTGTTCTATCCCGGTTACTTTTATGGTATGCTCAGGAAAAGCCAACTGCATGGCAGGATCACCAAGCAGCACAAATTTTCTGGT
This sequence comes from Chitinophagaceae bacterium, assembly GCA_003526435.1. Taxonomy (GTDB): domain Bacteria; phylum Bacteroidota; class Bacteroidia; order Chitinophagales; family Chitinophagaceae; genus Sediminibacterium. Next base: position 7,995 of record DPWF01000134.1, read on the forward strand.
GTTCAACACTTCTCCTGCTTGTGTTACCGATAAGTTTTTAGCCATGCGAACGGCTTCACCCAGGCTCAGGTATTTTCCTGTTTGCGGATCGGGACGTAAAGCAGTAGCAATAAAATATTCATTGATGATTCGGTTGCTGGAAGCAAAAACCAGTCTGGCCGTGGTTAATAAAGCAATGGCGCCCGTTGAATCACCGGTTAACACCTGCGCACCCAATGCATTTTTGGATGGATCATCAAAAGGATAAAAATCGCAACTCGCTGTAACGATCAATGGCAGACGTGATGCATTCTGTAAACGATTTACTTCATCTACAGTCAGCACCGCTTCTTCTGCCAGACGGATATGGTTACCATGACCACTATAATTAAATATTAAAGCGCCATTATTGATCCCATTAACAATCGCTTCATTCGCTGCAGGATACCTGCTTCCACCACTACCACTGATGAGTGGAAATGCATCAAGATATATTTTCTGTATCTGAAAAACAGGGTTAGCAGTTGCGGTTGACACCGCTTCTGCATCTTTCAGATGCAGATTCAGGTCTTTATCATCAGCGAGGAAAAGCAGTTTGTTTCTCCATTCACCAAAACGGGAGGGTTGATGATAAGCAATGATTTTTTCTACCATCCGATTGGCTTCTGTAACCGTTCGGGCCGGAATTCTCCCAATGGCCACATCAATGGTTTGAAGTGCATTGCCCTGATTCACGTCATCCTGATCATCGAGCATCCCAAAAAAATCATCAGAGGTAAAACTGGATAACGGGTCGAGCGACTGGTTACTTTGATAGGTGGGGATATAGGCATAATTGTTTTGTATCCTGTTTTTTGGATCGAAAGAACCACTGCCCATCAATAACACATATTTCAATCCTGCTTTCCTGTCGTACAGCATTTTAATAAAATCGCGGATGGCCGTAGGGTCAGGGCTACCGCTGGCAAATTCGTTATACACCTGCCTGATGGAGATCACCTGAACTGATCGCTTGTAATGTTGTTGGTGGAAATCGGCCAGCCTGAGGGCTGCATCCATGAACAAAGGGTGTGTGATGATGAGGTATTCCGGAACCGGTAAACCATGCAGGTTCTGGTTATCAATCCGGCCCAGCGCAACAGGTGTTTTTATCTGTGTTGGAACAAATGCAATGTATTCTCTTAACCTGCTGGCATCGTTGTAAAAAAGAAACGCACCTGTACCGATATTCCTCATTGTTACTGCAGCCAAAGGGTCGGTTATATCCCAGACACGCATACCGGATAAAGTGTAAGGAAATTGAAAAGCCGCAACACGGTTAGGCGCAACGGATTGCCAGTCGCGAAAAAATAAAGGCACTTGAATTGCGGGTTGCAGATTTTTTCTTCCGAGTAATTCAAACTTGTTTAAATAACAGAGGGCGCCTTCTGCTGAAGACTGGTAGGTAAATTTTAACTGTAGCTCAGGTTGGCCATTCCAGAGAATATTTTGCTCCTGTTCGAGATGGGTGGCATAACGATCGAGGAAAGTACCGGTTACGGATGGGAAGTTCAGCGGCTGTGCATTGATACCATTGATGGATGTTTGGATACTGGCTGTTGCGTTTACATTTCTTGAGGCAAAAGAACTACGGAGTGTAATAGGTGCCTGAAGCACAGCACCAAGCCAATCGATAAAGAAAGTGCGGGTTTGCGCTCTTATAAAATCATCTCCATACCATTCTTTTCCGGATCCAATAAAGTTTGTTGCATCATTTTCTACAGCATATCGTTCATCATAGGTGGTAACCGTCGTTTGTGCGCTGGTATAATTTGGTTGTGATGTGATTCGCTTACCATTATTTCCCAGTGTAATAAAATAAAAAGCAGAATCGCTGTGCAGGTTTTTCTGGAAACGAAAGCTTTGTTGCAGGCTATCTTTCATCCATACCGAAGGTCCTGGAGCATAGAAGAGAAAATAGTCGTTCAAATTAAACACACCATCCCCGCCATCAAATATTTCTATGGCATTTTCAGCCAGATCATCCGTATAAACAGCGCTTGCATTTTCACCCAACATGGCGCCGCCATTACCAAACAATCGGATAGAAGAAGAAGCAAGATTGGTACCCATACCCAACCCATTCAGGAAAACTCCATCAACCTTATAAATACCGGCATCCTTAACGGCAATTTTATACCAGTTACCCGTAGCCAGTACCGAAGCCGGAGCATACAAACGCTGACCCACAGCTCCTTGAGCAATAAATAAAAGCAAATAAGGTACGATGGTTCTGAGCATGAACTGAAATTGGATATCGAAGTTAAGAGTTAGGGTTAGGAAGAGAAAAACTATCAGTAGCATGAATACTGATCATATATTGCCAAGACATCAACCCAAACCCAAACCCTAACACCTAACATCTAACCCCTACCCCCTAACTCCCCCCTGTCCATCAAACCCTCTATTTTCTGTCGGAATTACCCTACAAAATCACTAAATGACCTGTAAAACGGGCTTTAACTCCTTTAAAATTAGCCTTTTACTAACAATAGAATCCCGGGCAACGATTGGTAGTTTATGGAAATCTTATATATTCGCATGTACTAAATAAGGCTATAGCGAAAAAACTATACTCCACAAACACGAGAATCTCATGCAAGTATTGAAAACAACACGGAACCTGATCTTGTTGTTGACGTTAACAGGTGCCATGTCATCCTGTAAGATTTTCAAAAAGAAACCCGAGAAATCAGCGGTTACCGGATGGAATTACAACGATAAGAACCAGGGTAATTTTAATGTCGCCAAGCCAAAAGATATTAAAGCCGCTCCCGGTCTTGTTTTTGTTCAGGGTGGTACATTCACCATGGGCGCAACACAGGAGGATGTAATGGGCGACTGGAACAATGTGCCACGTCGTATTACCGTCAACTCATTTTTTATTGATAAAACGGAAGTTGCCAACGTTCACTATCGTGAATACCTCTACTGGCTGACCAATGTGTTTGGTGGCGCCGGTATGGATTCGATTGTGGAAGAAGCCAAACCCGACACTTTAGTGTGGCGCAGTGAGCTGGCTTATAATGAGCCTTATGTTGAGTATTATTTCCGTCACCCTTCTTATAACTACTATCCGGTTGTGGGTGTAAGCTGGAAACAGGCCACTGATTTCTGTATCTGGAGAACAGACCGTGTTAACGAACTCACCCTGATGGGTAAGGGTTACCTGGATGCGAGAAACCAGATCAAAAAAGAACTGAATGGTTCCGGACAAGACAACTTCAATACCAAGGCTTACCTGATGGATGAATACCAGTCTACACCAGGCCGGTTAGCTACATCGAATAAGAATCCTTTGAAAGATGCCAATGGTCGTCCAAGGGCCAAAGTAACTTTTGAAGATGGTATTTTATTTGGCGATTACCGACTGCCAACAGAAGCAGAGTGGGAATATGCAGCTTACGGATATATTGCCGAGAACCCCCAGCGTAAATCGAAAGGTTCAAAACGTGGTGAGGAGCTGATTGCCAACAAGCAGATTTATTCATGGAAAAACAATGGCTACGATAATATTCGCTACACACAGAAAAGTGCTTACCAGGGTGCTTTCCTCGCCAACTTTAAAAGAGGTGCGGGTGATAACATGGGTGTGGCCGGTGGTCTGAACGATAATGCAGCCATTCCTGCAGAAGTAACTTCATTTATTCCCAACGGATATGGCTTATATAACATGAGTGGTAACGTGAATGAGTGGGTATCAGATGTATATCGTCCGCAGAACTCACTCGATGGTGATGATTTCAACCTGTTCCGTGGTAATGAGTTCCGTAAGATTGACATGAGCGGCGGACAGGGTAACCTGCGCGATGATAAAGGACGTATTAAAACAGTACTGGAAGAAGATTCTACTTTACGTAACAGAAGAAACTACCAGCGTTCATATGCCACCAACTATCTGGATGGTGACTCATCCAGCTTTGTAAATTATGGTTACGGTGTTACTACCCTGATCTCCGATAAATCAAGGGTGTTTAAAGGTGGTAGCTGGAACGACAGGGCCTACTGGTTAAGTCCGGGTGCACGCCGTTTCCTTGAAGAAGACCTGAGTACCAATACACTTGGTTTCCGTTGTGCCATGAGTCATTATGGGTCAGCAGAAGGTATTTCAAGGAAAGCAAAAACGGGTCAGTTCTTCCCAACAAGAAGAAATAAACGATAAGAAGGAAAAGGTAAATATAGAAAGAGCCATCTCTCGGAAGGAGGTGGCTTTTTTGTTTGGGAAGCCAGGGGCAAAGCGACAAGCTGTAAGCCACAAGATTCAGGCAAACAGGGGAGTAATTAGTCCGAAAGACCGGGAGACGGAAAGTCCGAAGGAAGAGTTACGCCAGAAGACTGGCTCACAGAAATTATTTTCTCAACTTCCTGCCTTTCGGACTTTCGGTCTTCCCCTTCCTCCCTATTCACCATTGACCATTCCCTCCTTATCTTGCAGCTATGACAATTTCAACACTTTATCAGCTATATCTTCAGCATCCTTCCATACAAACCGATACCAGGAAACTGAAAGAAGGAGATATTTTTTTTGCATTGAAAGGGCCCAATTTTAACGGCAACCTGTTTGCTGAACAAGCACTCAATGCTGGTGCGGCGTATGCGGTAATTGATGAACCCTCCGGTGTTGATGATTCCAGGTTAATTGTAGTGGATGATGTTTTACAAACTTTACAAGCGCTTGCGGGTCATCACAGACAGCAATTCAACATTCCATTTATCGCCATTACCGGCAGTAATGGTAAGACTACTACCAAAGAGCTTGTATACACTGTGCTCGCGTCTCATTTTAAAACATACACCACACAGGGAAACCTGAATAACCATATTGGTGTACCACTCACATTACTCAGTATTCCTGCAGATGCAGCAATGGCTGTGATAGAAATGGGTGCCAATCACCAGAAAGAAATTGAAGGGTATTGTGTGTATACAGCTCCTACACATGGTATCATCACCAATTGTGGTAAAGCACACCTGGAAGGGTTTGGAGGGATAGAAGGAGTTAGAAAAGGAAAGGGCGAACTGTATGATTATATCCGCACACATCATGGAACTATATTCCGGTTCAATGATTACGATTATCTGCATACCATGAGTATGGGTATAGAAAAAGTATGGGGCTATGGAACAAGTGAAGGCCATATAACCGGAACAGTTGCTGCCAGTGAACCTTTCCTGGAAGTAGAGATGACCAAAGGAACATCATTTCAACAAGTTCACACACAACTGGTAGGTGCGTATAATTTACCCAATGTACTTTGCGCCATTGCCGTAGGGAAAGCATTCAATGTACCAGATGAAAAGATAAAGACGGCTATTGAATCCTATGCCCCATCGAACAGCAGGTCGCAGATGGTAGAAAAAGAGGGTAACCATATTATTCTCGATGCCTATAATGCCAACCCTACCAGCATGCGTGCAGCGATAGAAAACTTTGCCACGCTGCATGCACAGGAAAAAGTATTAATGCTGGGTGGTATGATGGAATTGGGTGAAGAAAGTAAAACTGAGCATCAGCAGATCGTAGATTTAATTGATCAGTACCCTTGGCATAAAGTTGTATTGGTAGGCGGCGATTTCAGCCAGGTGAACCATTCTTATATCTATTTTCCTACTTCAACAGAGGCCGCCAACTGGTACCAGCAACAAAAATTCTCCCATACACATCTCCTGATTAAGGGATCGAGGAGTATGCAGATGGAAAAAATTATTGCATAAGAGTTATAAATAGTAATAGTGAGTAGTCAGTAGTGAATAGTGAGTTGATCATGAGAAGCAACTCAAAAATAATACTCACTACTGACTACTCACTATTCACCCCCTCACTGCCCCTCCCCCAACATTAAATTGTATCTTTGCAATACTAAATTTCATTGACATGCCGGAGAAGAATAAAAAGCGTTGGTACCTATGGAGTGTATTAAATAATCGTTGTCCCAGATGCCGACAAGGGCGGGTATTCAAGAGCCAGGAGCCCTATAAGTTCAAGACCAATGTAGAAATGCACGAACAATGTCCTGTTTGTGGTCAGCCCACAGAAATTGAAGTGGGTTTTTATTATGGAACAGGATATGTGAGTTATGCGTTATCGGTTGCGTTTCTTGTATCAACATTTGTAGCATGGAAAGTATTGATCGGCATGACTTTCTCCATCGATGACAACCGTATTTTTTACTGGATGGGAACAGCTTTTGTATTACTGCTGGTTTGTCAGCCCCTGATCATGCGTTTATCGCGTACTTTATGGTTAAGCTGGTTCGTTAAATATGATCCCGACTGGAAAGATCATCCCATAAAAACACCTGAAAGAATAGTACCTGAACAAATGAATAACTGGTAAAAAAACGCCCGGCCATAATAACCGGGCGTTTTTGTTACTATACCATCAGCAATTCTTACCGGGCATTTGTATTTCGCCACTTATTTACCATCGAGGCTGCGGAATCTGACAACTGAACCCTCACAGCAATACCACCACTTTTAATAAAACCAATGAAATGGCAACTATCTTTCAACGCAGCCACATAAAGTGTTTTAACAATCTGCCCCTTTGAGAAACAGAAAAATTTGGTATCATACTCACAGGCTGGCTGATCAACAAATGGATGATTAATCTCTGTGAGTGTAAAAATGTTAATGACCGAAGTATCGTTCAACCCAAACCTGGTATATATTTTCTGGTCCTTGATATCGCTGAAGAAATGCATATCAATACTATCCACTGATCGCAGTTCAGGTAACTGATGGTAGTCAACTTTAGCAGCGCTGGTATCCGTTGCTGTTGTTTTTCCTCCGGTACCAGGCTGGTTACAGGAAATACTGATGCATGCAATAACGAAAATCAAAATTAAATAGCGCATAAATCTATTTTAGTACAAAGAAATAAAAAAACCGCTCCAGAATGAAGCGGTTTTCAATATAGATAGTAGTAACTATTGTCCTTTTGCAGGGAACCTTGTCCAGGTAGCCAGCCAATTGGTTGTTCCAAATGCACCTACATAAGTAGTAGAAGTAAAGTAAGCATCTAACCCTGTAAAACTTGCACCAGTTAAGGCATCAGAACCAGTAGCGGGTAACAGGTTAGGTGAAGTAAGTGTAAAGGGAGATGTCAACTTGATATCATCGGCATTTGCATATGTTTTACATCCTTCAGATTCAGCTTTGGTTTTCATCGCTGCTGCAGTTAAAGTAGCAGAAGTTAAACCAGAAACCCTGTATGGATCTGCAATAGCATGTACCAGGTTATTTTTAAATTCAGAAGTAGCACCATTTCCGCTATAATCGTTGGCAGTACCATCAGATTCAATAGAGAAACCTCCTTTCTGCCATCCCAGCATGATTGAGTTACGCAGTACAAAACGTACGGCCCTTCTCCATCTGTTTCCATAGTTGTGGTTGGCAAGTGTACCGTTTGCATTATTAGGTCCTACAAAAGTAAAATTACTTAATACAGGACGTGTATAAGGAGCGGCTGTTGTGCCAGAACCATCGTTGTCGGCTTCAATACCATTACCCGCATCACCATTATCTACGAATGCAGGATCGCGTAAAGCAACAGCAAACTGAATTTTACCGGTATAACCAAAGTCAAAATCAAAATCATCATCCGCAGTACCATATGCAACCAAGTATTTAGCATTTACGTTGCCACCGAAAAATTCGTAAGCATCGTCATTACCATATACTATCTGGATATTTTCCAGTGTAGTGCCACTACCCACACCACCAAGTGTTAATCCATTGATTTCAGAACCTGGGAAAGCAGCAATACCTGCATACTCAATACGAACATATTTCATGCTGCCAGAATTATCTGCGTCATTGGTACCGCCGTATGGACGATCCAGACCACCTTCAATCACAGGTGTAGAACTACGGTTTGTTTTAGCATTACCTAAAATAACCACCCCACCCCAATCGCCCGGGTTACGTGATCCTGCATCCATTCCTGAGGTAAAGACAATTGGTTTATCAGCAGTACCGTTAGCAACGATCTTACCACCTCTTTCAATACATAAAGCGCCTTTCTCAGTCTTATCACTTTTAATTACTGTACCTGGTTCGATGGTCAATGTAACGCCATTGGGTACATATACATAACCTTTGAGGGTCCATGTTTTATCAGCAGTCAGGGTTTTGCTTTCAAGCAATGACCCCCTTAATACAGTTGCATTAGGGTCAACCGGTGGCTCCACAATCGGATCATCATCATCATTTTTACTACAGGCTGTCATTGTAAAAGCAGCCAATGCTACCATAGCCAAACGTGAAATCAAAAGAGAACGTATCATTTTCGTTATTTTTTATGCTGCAAAACAACCATTTCAATGTAATGGGTATGTTACGGGAAGATTAACTAATTGTTACCACGCAACGTTAGCATCATAAAAAAGGCCCCGTAATCCGGGGCCTTTACATCTATGAACAAGTATCAACTTTAGAACGAGTATGAGAAACCAATTCCCCAGCTTGTACCAAACAGGTTGCTCCACTGTATCCTGTCGTCCTGGCTATTATAGGCACGGTTCTCTTTTTTAGACTCCACATTATTGTAGAATATCTGTCTTGTATTGAGCAGGTTGGCCACATTAATTTTGATCTCCCCTTTCTTCTTCAATACTTTTTTAGCCAATTGAAAATCCAGTACACTTCTTCCATTCTCATACACATCAGGAATACCAAAAGCACCTACTGTTTCAATACGCTGTCCGATTCTGTTAAACAATACTGTACTGCTCCAGTTGGCATCATCTGCATAAGTAAGGCTCAGGTTAACAAGATAAGGTGACTGACCCTGCATCGGTCTTTTGGAGTCATATGGATTAGAGGATGCTGAAAGATCAACAGATGATTTAATGATAGAAGTATTGGCACTGAATGTGGTATTCTCCAGGAACTTTCCTTCACCCAGGAAAGAGAGTTTCTTACGGAGGTCGAGTTCAATACCATATGCATAAGCATTATCTGGATTGAAGAATGTGATTACCTGGTATTCCAGAGATGATTCACCCGACATACGCTGTTCGATGGGCTTACTGAAATGTTTGAAAAATACAGAAGCAGAAATAATTTCACCACTCTGCGGATAAGTTTCGAAACGCAGGTCGATATTGGTATTCTGACTTCTTTCCAATGCACCATTACCACGGATGATGGCCGCTCTTACGAAATCGAAATAAGAGAAGTTGGCTACTTCACGGAAATCAGGTCTTGAAACTGTTCTTGAAGCAGAGAATCGCAGGTTTGATTTATTGTTAAAGCTATAAATCAGGTTAACTGAAGGAAGGATATCAACATAATCCTTTTTGATAATAGTTTTGGTACCGCTAACGTTACCGGTTTCTACTTCATAATTAAAAGTTTCTGCACGTACACCCCAGATCAGTCTCCATTTTTCATTGAACTTATTATCAAACATCAGGTATGAGCCTGTGAGTAATGATGTGGCATCGTACCGATCGGTATTGTTGGTGATTTCATTCAGATAGAAACCATTGCTGTACATGTTGGCATCGTTAAATACCCTGCCTGGTGCAAGGGTTAATAATGCAGTATTAAAATTTGATGGATTGGCTTCTTCATAACGGAAGGCACGTGCACCAAAATCGCGGATTTTATATTGAGCCAATACACCTGCTTTCAGGCTTGATGTGGTATTACCCCATTTCAATGGTTTGCTGTAGTCAACTTTACCACCCAGCGTATTCTCATCCAGTTCGCTCCAGAAACGGTAAGTGTTTCTTAATGCAATAGTATAAGGAACCGATTTATCATTTACCTGTGAAATATTCTTCTGGTAAGGCTGTGAGCGGTAATCGGGCTGGTCCTTTTTTGTGAATGCAAAGTTCAGGTTCCATTTCAGTTTATCATTGCTTTTACCCAATGCATGTTCTCCTTCCAGTTGTGAGCTGAAGATGGTTTTAATCATGGCAATGGCAATCCTGTTCTTATTGATGTACTGAAGGTCATTGAAGTTTGATCCCTCACGAATGGTATTACCATTTTCAAACACCCTGTTAAACAGGTTTTTTAATACCAGTTTATTTTTTCCTTTTTTGTATCCTACATTTAATAAAGCACCTAAGCTGGTATTAAAAGAATAAGAAGTATCGGCATAATCAAACAGCAGGTTGGTAGTAGAAGTAGCGTCACCATACTGCTGACGGTCGGTAAGCTGAATGGTTTGTGAGTTTCTGTAAGTTACGGCACCCAGTATACCAAAACTTCCTCCATTTTTACTATTGAATTTTTTGGCGAAATTGATCTGAGCATTCAGTGAAGGAAGGGCTTTTGATATTTCATCACCATAAGTATTGTACATCTTCCTGGAAGCCTGTATTTTCTGTGCCATATCATAGCTTCTCCATCTGTTGGTAGAAGGAAAAGAAGAAGGGAAACCTCTGCTACCGTCGTCAAAACCTAAATAATCCAGATCACCTCTGTGACCAATATTAAAATCTTTCCCGGTAGAAATACTGTTATAAGAGGAAGACAGGGCAAAACCGAATGCATTTTTAAAGGGAATATCTTTTGTGGTTACCTGAACAATACCACCAGAAAATTCACCGGGCATATCAGGAGTGGCGGTTTTATTGATCAGTACATTATCGATCATATCTGAAGGAACAATATCAAATGAAAATGTTCTTCTGTCTGGTTCGGTGCTGGGCATTACAGCTCCGTTAATGGTAGCCACATTATAGCGGTCATTCAAGCCACGTACAATTACATATTTATCGTCCTGAACGCTGGTACCTGTTACACGTTTCAATACTTCACCCACATTACGATCCGGAGATTTTTTGATAGATTCAGATGAGATACCATCTGATACACTGGTATTATTCTTTTGCAGACTCAACACTGCAGAAGCCGATTCCCTGCGGGCAGGTGTAGCAGTAACCACTACTTCATCCAGTTCTTTTTTCTTTTCAGCCAGTACAATATTCAACTCGTTTGTTTGTCC
>DPWF01000398.1:0-2588 GCA_003526435.1 Chitinophagaceae bacterium
TTCAAATTGGATAATTTTTTACAAGCGAATAAAAATGGGTTGCTGTATGCGCATAAGTTTTATGCAACAGAACGTCATAACACAGTTCCTTTAATCAGTGAATACGATGGTTTGCGTTTTATATTCGACTATTTTTTTCTGGATGCAACGGAAAAAGATTTCACAGATTCTACAGCACTCATTGCTTCAAAACTTAAAAAACACTATGCAAATGTGTCGGCTAAAATGGGTTATAAAAATGCGGCGCCCGCATCGCTTATCAACTATCTTGGGTATGCGGCATTAGGAAATAAACAGTACAATAAAGCAGAAGCTTTGTTTACATTGAATATGGAATGGTATCCCGAAAGCAGTCATGTGTACGATGCTTATGCAGACTATTTGCTGGTCCGGAAAGATACCAGTAATGCCGTGTTGCATTATAAAAAGTCATTGCAGCTTAAGAATGATGTTGCCATCCAGCAAAAATTACAGGCAATTACAAATCCACAGACACTCAACTTCTCGGTAAATGATCTACAGAAATATGCGGGTACTTATACACTGGAGGCTTTTCAGTTAGACATCAGCTTAGAAATACGGAACGGAAAATTATGGGCAATAGTACCGGGGCAGGCAGATGAAGAATTGCAACCTGTATCTGAGCATGTGTTCACTATAAAAGGAAAACAGGGTTATACCATTACTTTTAAAATGAATGCAGACAAACCCAAAAGTTTTACTTCAGTTCAGCCTGAGGGAACATTTATAGCCGTATTTAAAAACAGGTAAGTTTCTATTCCTGAAGAACTGATTAGCCTGGAATGTACCATTGGCGAACAGGTGCTGATGACTAAGACAGTTATTCCGGATATGGGCTGGATGGATTTTTTTTAGAAGAGAAGCTGCTAACCTGATTTGTTTTATACAATATAACAACAATACAAGATGACTACAGTAAGACCCATACACCCCGATTTTCAATTCCTGTTAGACCTTAAAGACCGGAAACTTGTTGCCCTGTTTTGTGATTTGCGCGAGTATATTTTAGCGTTATACCCTGAATGCAATGAAATCCTGTATCATACACATGCGCTTACAGCCGTTTTTTCGGTTTCAGAAAAGTTATCAGATGCGTTTTGTATGCTGCCTGTTTACACCAATCATTTGAATCTGGGATTTAATAAGGGCACCCGTTTAAAAGATCCCTTTGCGTTGTTAACAGGAACGGGTAATTTAATAAGGCATATAGATATACAGAAAGCTGATGATTACAGAAACCCCAAGGTAAAAGCCCTGATTAAAGCGGCTGTTGATTTTGCAAAAAAAGATATGGATGAACCGGCAAAATTCACAGGCAGAACCATTTCTAAAATTAAGACGAAATGAAACAGCATTTTTCTGTTTCCTGTTGCTCTCTTTGATAAGCTAAAAGCAGGTCATTACTTTTTCTATCCACGTTCTCCCGGTAACACGATGGTTACGGAGGACTGACTGTTTGAACACAGGAGTATACGGAGGTTGACCTACTCCTTCATCGCCAGATCTCGTGTGTATGCCGTATTTACAAATACCCATCTTTTGGTTTTCTTTAGTTGCTCTTCGCTGTTCCTAAACCCTCTATTACCGATACCCTTTTGCGGATAAGGGGTTACACTTCCGGGTACCCGAAGAGTGGCAGGATGAGCAGTGAATGACAAACGGACTTGTAACGGACAGGTAACGGAGTTGTAGCGCAGAAACACTGTTATATTTAAAAAAAAATATTACACTGTTTTTGACCCTGTGAAATTCCGAAGTCAATACGTTTGCTGTTTCTTATGCCTTCAGAAAGGCTGGGGGTATTCGAAATAAATGCTATATTAGAGTTCCCCCATTTAGCAAATACCCGATAATAAATTCTTTATGAAGTTGCTCATGCTATGTACAAGCCTGCTTGTGTTTACAGTAAGTAATGATACAGTAGAGGCCAGAAAGCAAAACGATTTTTACTATTTCTGTACTTCTACAAGTAACAACCAGTTGGCTGTAGATGGAATGCAGTACATTCTCTACACAGAAATAAACCCACTTCCTGCTGATACAGCTTTGGTTAGGNNCTTATGCATGGGGTAAACAGGTAAGACAGGATTGTAAAAACAGTAATGGTTGTAGTTCTGATTTGAATATCTATGAATCGAAAGCCATGGCAGAAGCGTATATGAGAAAATTTAAAGAGCGTTTTGCCGATGAGAAAAAATACACGCTTACAAAGATGAGTTTTCAATAAACAATATGATACCAAATGAAACTTTTTAAAAAACAAATACCCGAACCAGAACCTGTACAAGTAAAAGGTAGATCATTGATTTGCCCGCATTGCAGTAACAATTTGTTCTGGGTTAGAAGAGCACAACTCAACAGAGCTTCCAGCACTTTTTTTGGTTTTGACTGGGCCGACAGGTCAGCCACCTGTTTTATTTGTTCGGAGTGTACGAGGATTGAGTGGTTTTTTGGGGAGTAGAAAGTATTATTTTATTAGTATGAGTAAAGAAAGTTGTATTGAGAAAATTTGTAGACTGCCACAGGATTTTATAATTCAGGAGACGTCCTTTTTAACGTTATTAGAA
>DPWF01000398.1:2607-7382 GCA_003526435.1 Chitinophagaceae bacterium
GTAATGATATTACCCTCCAAGATATTACAAACTATTTATTGCTAAATCGGGACTTAATTGAGCAATGGCAAGCTTGGTCACATAATAAAAGGTCATCTGGTTATTATTTGAGTATTGATTCCAATAGGTATTCTGTGGGAGCTTTAAATAATGAAAGCGCATTAGATTATCATGAGTTTTTTTCAACAGTAGAAGAAGCATGCGCTGTATTTATTATAAAAGAAATTAAAATTACAGTCAGTTGGTGAGGGGCAATCAAGAGTAAGGCGATGTTTCTCGCCGTTGTTGGTCGCCTGACCAACAACGATTAGGTATAAGCTGTCGACGGTGATTGTTTTCTGATGTTTGTTAAGCGAGTATCAAAAACATAGAGGTTTGTTTGTATTACACACGGCATTTTTAACGGAATATGTAATCAGGGATAGATATGAAAAAAATAATTTTCTTTACGATTGTAATCACAATCTTTCTGTTCGCCTGTACAAAAAAATACGCATTCAGTTGTGAAGATGTTACGCTATACTATACCCCTAATTGTGCAACCATAAAAGGATATGTAGTATTTGGAGACTCTGCTACCATTCGTGTATTCAGACAGGATATAGATCCGCAATTTCAGTACATGGGGGTTAAGGTTTGTATCAGTTATGAGGAGATAGGGGAGCAGCTTCTTACCGCAGAGTGTATGACGGCGCCAATGATAAAAATAACTTCCATAAAGGCAAAATAAATAACAACAGTATGCATGCCCTGCTCATTACCCAAATCAACCTGCCGCCGTTGTTGGTCGCCTGACCAACAACAATCTCAAATATGCTGTAGTTTTTTTAATTGAGCAATCTTTCACTTCGGTATATAGTGATCATTTTTGTTTGCATTCTCCCGCTTTTGTTGGTCAGGCGATCAACAAAAGCGGGAGGCCATAAAACACCCCTGCGAAACCTCTCTGTTCTGCCGTTCTCTGCGGTGAACATTCCATTCTATCTTTCATTTTTACTTACTAACTTCAACAACACCGTTTCAAACAGTAAAATCATTCCCATCATGGATGCCCCAAACAAAAACATTACCATCGACAACTACCTGGAGAGCCATTATATACACCGCAGTAATTGGTTGCGGGCGGCAGTGCTGGGGGCCAATGATGGTATTATTTCCGTTTCAAGTCTGGCGATTGGTGTGGCCACGGCCAGTACCACAAGGGATCCGATTTTACTGGCCACCATTGCCGGTCTGGTAGCAGGCGCTTTATCAATGGCTGCTGGTGAATATGTTTCAGTGAGTTCTCAAACCGATATTGAAAAAGCAGATATCGCCCGTGAAAAACAGGAATTGGAAGAAATGCCGGAAGTGGAACTGAAGATATTGGCCGAGATTTATGAAAAAAGAGGTCTCAAAAAAGAAACAGCCCTGCAGGTGGCCAAAGAATTAACGGCAGCAGATGCACTGGGTGCGCATGTAAGAGATGAACTGGGTATTAATGAAGTGAGTCAGGCCAACCCTATTCAGGCCGCTTTTGCATCAGGCGCAGCATTCACAGCGGGCGGATTATTACCATTACTGGTTCCCATCTTTGCACCGGTACAACAAATGGAATATTTTCTTTATGGTTTCACCATCCTGTCATTGGTCATACTCGGTACAGTGGCAGCGAGAACTGGTGGGTCAGGTGTACCCAAAGCTATTTTCCGTATTGTGATCTGGGGAACCATTGCCATGGTTATTTCGGCGCTGGTGGGTTATTTGTTTGGCGTGAAAGTATAAATGAAAAATGGCTGATGAAAAATATTCATCCATCATCTTTTCGATACCGGTCCACGATGATGCACAGAATAATCGCCGCCTTTTTGTTTGCCGCCAGATTTTTTTACAGATAGTCCTTCTGCTTCCAGCTCTGTTATCACACTTTCATTGATCTNNGGAAAAGAACTAACGGCCAGTTTGAATAGTTTTTTCCGGGCAGACTGCGAAGGGATGTGTCGTTGTAAAATACCTCTTGCAGATACATAATCGCCACTTTGAGCCGCATCTTTAATGGCTTTCAGACATACAAATTCATCCCTTGAAACCGGCACTACATCTGTGCCTCCCGTTACATATGCGTGAGCGGCACCAATGGTTAATCCATCGATTTCAAAATGTCGGCCACTGCTCGATGTTACTTCCATTACTTTGGGAATGGTTACCGGTGAGCTTCCCCAGAACAGGGCTACCTGTTTGGCTATTTCTTTCATTTCATTACAAAGTGAGGGGATAGATACACTGGGTTTAATCAGGCTGTTGAGTTCTTTGGCCTCACCCGATTCCATATGCGCAAAATGATGTCGTTGCACACTCATATGAACCATCATGGGTTTGCTTACAGTGCGTCCGTTACTCAACAATGAAAAACTCGTTTCTATCCTGCTGCCTTTCAATTCACTCGAGAGTATTTCGTATCCATTGATTTCTTTTTTGGTGAGTCCTTTTAAATCAACAGGTTCAACGGGTGCAATTTCCCTGGCTTCACCTCTTACATTAGGGAACACGGTAGCATCTTCTTTGCCACCATCCAGATCGGGCATTGTTGTTGATTGAACTTCGAGGTGCTTGGATGTGGCCACTTTATGGTGCTCTTTTTTTACCTGGGCCTTATGAACGGCGATTCTTTTTTCTGCAGGTGCCTTTTTCTTTTTACGTTTTCCTGTATGCAGTTTACTCACAGATGCATGTTCCATATAATCATCGGCCATTGCATCAATATCATCATAACTGCCTTCGTCATCATAGTTATCATCGGCATCATCATCATCATTATTCTCGTCATCATGAACGTCTTCTTCATCATCTCCGGCTTCATCACTTAATGATTCGAGGTATATTTCCCATTCTGTTTCAATCTCACCTGCCAGATCGTTCGCGCCAGCCTTCTTCAGTGCCGCGGTTAAGTCATCAAGATCTTCCTGTTCTTCAATTGTGTTGAAATATGCCCATATTCCATCCTCCTCATCTGTATCGAGTGCCGGACCATTGGTGGTTAGAACAGGAACCCTTTGAACCACATTTTTTTGTTTGTTCTTCAATTGCAGGCCGGCATTGGCCATTAACTGATACACCCGACTTTTGATAACACGCGGACTGCTATCGGCCATTTGTTGTAATGGATTGCTGTTATGACTCTGCAGGTTTGTATACGATTCTTCCCTTTGCAGATGATGTGCGCTGGGTGTCTTTGTTTTAGGTGCCGGTGCATGCTGTTTCATCAGGATATATTTAATCATCGGGCATCAGTTACTACTGACACTATTGTATATCGACCTGTTTATTCAGCTTATCAAAGGGGGGGGTACAGTGCTGATATGGTTACAATTTCAAACCAATAAATAAATATAATATTTTTTCTTTGTTTCCAGTCTTTATTGTGCACATGATAATTAATGCCACCGGATAGTGCGCATGATTCAAACAATTTCTTCCGGAATAGCCAAAGCCAATAAAACTTGTTACATCATTGCTTTTTTTGAACCGGAAATTCAGGCAACGGTACAAACTCTTTATCATCACCAGGAATTTTCGGGAAGGCATCTGGATCCTGATTCTTCCAATTTATTTTGGCTTGCTCAATCATGTTCTTATCGGAGTTTACAAAGTTCCAGAAGATAAAACGTTCTTCAGCGAATGGTTCACCGCCAAATAAATACAGTGTTGTTTCGCCATTGGTTTCAAATTCGCATAAGCTGGCATTTTTAGCGATCAGCAGTTGGGCGGTGCCATAATCATTGCCTTCTATCTTTACGGTTCCATCCAGCACATACATGCCTACTTCACCAAAGAGTTTGTCGCCAATATTTATTTTCTGTGCCGTTTGTGTTTTGATCTCCAGAAAGAACAAAGGACTATGAACAGGTACAGGCGATTTTTTACCAACGATCTCACCTGCAATCAGTTTGTAACTGATACCGTTTTCTTCCCATAAAGGAATATCATTTTTGTCGATATGGTGAAAGGTTGGTTCAGACTGTTCCAGTTCCTTTGGTAAGCCGATCCAGATCTGAAAGCCATGCAGAAATTTATCGGCCCTTCTTAAATATTCGGGTGTTCTTTCAGAATGCACCACGCCTTTACCTGCTGTCATCCAGTTTACTTCTCCGGCTTTTATTTCTATGGCACTACCAATGCTGTCTCTGTGAAAAATAGATCCCTCCAGTAAGTAGGTTAAAGTAGAAAGTCCGATATGTGGATGTGGTGGCACATCCATGTTCTGGTAATCCTTTAAACAGGTGGGTTTCATATGGTCAATAAATACAAACGGCCCCACCGCACGTTTCTGTCTGAAAGGTAGTAACCTGCCCACGATAAAGTTGCCGATATCGGCTGCTTTTTCTTCTAATATTAATCCGATGTTTGATTGCATAAAAACGGTTTATTTTTTTTAAGCAGATGCACACAAAACAAAACCCTGCTTATCCTTTCCTCCCATCCTGTTTCAGTTCGCGCTTCACACCTTCAAACGTCATCTTCACTTTCTGAATACTTCCATCTGTATTAAAATAGAGTCTGTCAATACATGTCACCCGGTGATCGCGGTCAAGATTGGGAATGGGTCTGCGGTGATACACAATATACCATTCATCTGTATCTGGAATATTCATCACGGAATGATGACCTGCGCCGGTGGCAATCGTTGAGTCGGCTTCAAGGATGGTTGTTTCTCTTTCAAATGGACCAAAAATATTGTTGGATCTGGCATATGCAACTTTATAACTGCCATTGGTCCAGCCACCTTCCGACCACAT
>DPWF01000398.1:7418-7615 GCA_003526435.1 Chitinophagaceae bacterium
CTGCCATTGCGAATAAACATGGTGGGACCTTCCACGTACCCTTTGGGTGTAATTTCTTTTACCATTGCTCCGTTTTCAAAAGGAGTGATTGCGGTGAAATCTTTATTCAGTTTTGCAATATTGCAACGTCCCCATCCGCCATACATGATATAATACTGACCATCTTTATCCTGGAACACAAACTGGTCAATGGGTTG
>DPWF01000317.1:0-378 GCA_003526435.1 Chitinophagaceae bacterium
ATGACACCGGGTTCGCGGTAGTCGACGATGATGCCACTGCTGATCATCTTATCATGAATTTCTTTTCCTCTCTCCTTAAAATACAAACACAACTGTGCGCCCCTCTGTTCCGGATCGGCAGGTGTAATGATTTCGAAATTGATATGTTTCAACTCCTTCAATAAAAATTCGAGATAGGCGGTAAGGTGTATACTTTTTTTGCGGAGCCTGTCGATACCCGCTTCTTCAAATTGTTCAAGGGAAGCCTTTAAACAAACTGTATTGAATACCTGTGATGTACTGATGTTCCATCCGCTGGCATTGGTTTTGGGAACAAATCCTTTTTCCATTTTAAAACGGGTCTGTTCATCATTACCCCACCAGCCTCCGAGACGGGCT
>DPWF01000317.1:421-4836 GCA_003526435.1 Chitinophagaceae bacterium
ATTCAGGTATTTGTAACTGCACCAAACAGCAAAATCAATATCCATATGGTGCAACTGCATGGGTACATTACCGGCCACATGGGCTAGATCGAAACCGGCGATGGCACCAACCGAATGAGCTGCTTTGGTAATGGCGGCCATATCAAATAGCTGACCTGTGTAATAATTGATGCCGCCAAACAAAGTCATAGCGAGGCTATTGCCATGTTCTTGTATGGATTGAAGAATATCTTCTGTTCTCAACAGTTTTTCTCCTGCTCTAGGGGCAATTTCAATAATGGCATCATGGGGGTTAAGGCCAAAATGTTTTACAAGTGTTTCAACGGCATACTGGTCGGAGGGAAAGGCACCGGCTTCCATCATAATTTTATAACGGGAAGCTGTGGGTTTATAAAAACTCAGCATCAGCAGGTGCAGGTTTACAGTGAGGGCATTCATCACCGTAACTTCTTCTTCCTTACATCCCATCATTTTTGCCAGTGTTGGGGCGCAATATTGATGATACCATAACCAAGGATTGGTGCCGCCAAAATAGCCACCCACCGCATGTTTGCGCCAGCTTTCCAGCTCCACTTCAATTGCGGCAGCGGTGTGTCGGGGTTGAAGTCCCAACGAGTTGCCACAGAAATAGATCACATCTTTTCCGTCTTTCTGGGGGAAATGAAAATCTTTTTTAAAATGGGCCAGTTCATCTTGCTGATCGGCATTCAGGGCATAGCTTATATTGGTGCTGAAAGCAAACATCGGTTCTATTTTGATGCTAAAATAGTGTAATTGGTTTTGTTCCCTCTAACCCTGCGTAAACTCCGTTCCCTCTTGTTCTGTGCGGTGGGGTTCGTTACGTCACCCTGACGAAGGAAGGGGCCGCAGAGAACAAGAGAACGGGAAGTTAATGCAGGGTTATAGAATGAAAAACAAGCTGTTAATAGGGTCTGAAAAAGCGCCTTCACCGAATTTTTATCAAACTCTGTCGGTGAATTGAAGGCTTTGGCCTAATTTTCAGACCTCCAAAAACGTAAAAACTGTATGAGAAAGTTCATGCTGTTGTCAGTATGCATGCTATTTGCATTTGCCACTATTGCACAACATACCCCCGTTACCAAGGCCAATTATTCATTGGCTGCCCGTTTCTCGCCAAAGAAACTGGGTAAAATGATCTTCAGCACCAATGTGGACCCACACTGGTTAAAGAACTCCGACAAATTCTGGTATATGTACGAAACCACTGAAGGTAAAAAGTGGTATATCGTTGNNTTGATCCGGTAAAAGGAGAGAAGAAAGTATTGTTCGACAATGCCGACCTCGCTGCCAAGATCACCCGTATTGTAAAAGATCCTTTTGATGCACAGAACCTCGGTCTGGACAGTATGCGTTTTGTACGCGATGAAAACTGGATCCAGTTTGAAGTAAAGAGCACACAGGATGAAGTAAAAAAAGATACAGACACTGCGGGTCGCAGAGGCGCTGCTGGAGCAGCCGCTGCAACACCAGCTAAAAAAGTATTCTATTTTGAATACAACCTGACTACAGGAGAGCTGATTGAATTACCCGATTTCAAAAAACCAAAAAGAAAACCCAACTGGGCCAATCTTTCTCCTGATGGCAATACCATTGTGTTTGGTAAAAACTACAATGTGTACTGGATGGATAAAGCCAACTATGAAAAGGCTTTGAAAAATGAAAATGACTCAACCATCGTTGAATACGCCATCACCAAAGATGGTTTTGATGGGTATGGTTATTATAATGATGGCAACCTTTCAGGTAGCGGTATGACTGATGATGAGAAAGAAAAAGAAGCCAAAAAAAGAAAACCTGTATTCGCATTGTGGTCACCGGATTCAAAATATTTTACGATGCGTCGTGTAGACAACCGTAAAGTGAAAAATCTGTGGGTGATCAATAGTGTGGCCAATCCACGTCCAACACTGGAAACTTATAAGTACTGGATGCCTGGTGAGAAAGAATCACCAATTGATCATCTCTACCTGGTAGATGTAACCACCAAAGCAAGTAAAGAACTGAATGTTTCTGCTTTCAAAGACCAGACTGTTGGTTCATGGGCCGCTCCTGCAAAAGTGAATACCCGTGACGACGACTGGAGACCAAGCATCTGGCTGGGTACCAAAGACAAGTTCTATTTTACCCGCACCAGCCGCGACCAGAAACGCATTGATGTATGTGTGGTAGATGTTGCCACAGGTGTGGTGAAAACATTGGTAGAAGAGCGTTTCAACACTTATATCGAAAGCAACCAGATTGCATTGATCAATGGCGGTAAAGAGTTTATTCAGTGGAGTGAACGTGATGGCTGGGCACATTTTTATCTCTATGATGAAAATGGTAAACTGAAAAACCAGATTACCACCGGCGCCTTTCATTGCGAAGATGTATTGGGTGTGGATGAAACCAAACGTGTATTGTATTTCTCCGCCAATGGTAAAGAGGCAGGAGAAGATCCATACTACTTGCACGCATACCGCATTAATTTCGATGGTACAGGTATGAAACTCCTGAATGCCGGCGATTTCGATCATGCTATGCGTATGAACGATGGTAACAGTTTCTTTATTGATAACTATTCACGCGTAAACACCGTACCTAAATCGGTATTGTACAATGCAGATGGTAAAAAAATCATTGATCTTGAAACTGCTGATTTTACTTCACTGTTTGCATCGGGTTATAAGTTCCCTGAAATTTTCAAGGCCAAAGCCGATGATGGTATTACTGATATCTATGGTACCATTTACAAACCTTTCGATTTCGACAGCACCAAAAAATATCCGCTGATTGAGTATGTATATCCTGGTCCGCAGACAGAAGCTGTGAACAAAGCATTTGGTCGTGGTTTCGACAGAACCGATCGCCTGGCTCAGATGGGCTTTATTGTGATTACACTGGGCAACCGTGGTGGTCACCCCGCACGCAGCAAATGGTACCACAACTATGGTTATGGTAACCTCCGCGATTATGGTCTGGCCGATAAAAAAGCAGTAGCAGAACAATTAGCCGATCGTTATAAATACATCGATATCGACCGCGTGGGTATTCATGGTCACTCTGGTGGTGGTTTTATGAGTACAGCGGCCATGCTGGTATATCCCGATTTCTTTAAAGTGGCCGTATCATCTGCGGGTAACCACGATAATTCGGTGTACAACAGATGGTGGAGCGAACAGCACCATGGTGTGAAGGAAGTAGTAAGCGATAAAGGCGATACTTCTTTCCTCTACAGCATTGAAAAGAACCCCGATATCGCCAAGAACCTGAAAGGTAAACTGATGTTATCGCACGGTGATATCGACAACAACGTACATCCTGCCAATACCATCCGTATGGCCAATGCACTCATCCGTGCCAATAAACGTTTCGACCTGGTAATACTGCCCGGACAACGTCATGGTTATGGTGATATGACAGAGTATTTCTTCTGGAGACAGGCCGACTATTTCGCAGAACACCTGTTAGGCGATAAAACCGGTCGTACTGAAACCGATATCGAAGAGATGAATAAGGAAGTGGAGCAGAATGGAAGAGCAGGTAGGAGGAATTGAAATAAGGAATAAGAAATCAGGAAATAAAGAGACAAGGGTCAGGCTTGGCCTTAGCTTGTTGAAGAGAAACAAGAATCAAGGTGTAGAAAGATTTCATAAGGGCTGTGGCTCTCCGATGGGGGGCCACAGTTTTTTTTGGGGGTAGGAGTCGGAAAGTCCGGAAGTCTGGAAGTCGGAAAGAAAGGAGAGGTAGTTTTTTCATTGTTCCTTGCCCCTTTATTTTCTGATTTCTTATTCAATTCCTTCTTTTTCAAAATAAATTTATTGTTTTTCAATAAATATTTATTACTTTTGCTTTGTCAATCTAAAAAAGTAAACAATGTCAACAACAAACAATTTCGTATTCACGGTCTTGAAAATCGTTGCCTGGCTCATATTTATTGGTCTCAGTATAGAAGCAGGCGGTCTGATAGTAAATTTTATCTTCAGTATCGTAAATCCTGCATTTGTTTCTAAACTCTATCAGAAACTTGATCTGACAGACATGTATGCGCGCAGTAAATGGGCTTTCTTCAGTATGTATAGTTTTATACTGTTTATTGCTTTACTGAAAGCAGGGTTATTTTACAAACTGATTATGCTGGTGAGTAAGATCGACCCCTTAAAACCTTTCAGTGATTTTACTGCCCGGCAAATTTTACAGATCAGTTATTACACTTTTTCTATCGGTATCTTCAGTTATTTTGCCCGACAGTCGGCAAAAACGGTGGCACACCATGGTTATCTTACCGATAACTTAAATCCTTTCTGGGAAGATGCCCAGGCCTTTATTCTGATGGCTGCTGTGGTATATGTTATAGCACAAATTTTTAAAAGGGGACTTGAACTTCAAAACGAAAACGACTTAACCGTATAAGC
>DPWF01000027.1:0-1089 GCA_003526435.1 Chitinophagaceae bacterium
GCTTGGCAATCATGCTTTACTGGGTAACGACCAGGTTGAACAGGCAGTACCCATGCAGTATTTTAATGAGGAATATTGGGTGCTGACACTGCCATTTGAAGCGGCAGATTGTACAGGGCCGGTAACCTATCATTATGTATTAAAAAACGCAGACGGAACCATTCAGCAGGACTGGGGTAATGATAAAATTTTTGATCCGCTTGCTGTTAAGGCAACAGACATTCACATCATCGACACCTGGAACTATACCGGGTATTTTGAAAACGCATTTTATACAGAGCCCTTTAAAAATGTGTTGTTGAAAAACAACCACACAGCAGTAAAAACCAACACGGTTAAAGCAGTTACACATATACTCCGTGTAAAAACGCCTTTGCTGCAAAAAGGAGAAACGATCTGTGTAACAGGCAGCAGCCATGCATTTGGTTACTGGGATACCTCAACGCCTGTTCTCCTCTCAAAACCCGAAGGTGTAGACTATTACAGCGTTGAGCTAAACCTTGGCGAAGAAAATTTTCCTATTGCATATAAGTATGGTGTGTATGATACGGTGCAGAAAAAATTTATCCGTTTTGAAGAGGGCAATAACCGCATCCTGCATGAAGCTGTAGTAAAAGATAAGCTGACCATTGTACATGATGGTTTTGCCGTTTTACCCAATAATGCATGGAAGGGTGCAGGTGTGGCCATCCCGGTATTCAGTATCAGAACAGAACACGGATTAGGTGTAGGTGAGTTTGTGGATTTGAAAAAAATGGTTGACTGGGCCGTAAAAGCAGGATTGAAAATGATTCAGCTTTTACCCATCAACGATACAACTGCAACACATAGCTGGACGGATTCTTATCCTTATGCAGCCATTTCTGCATTTGCCTTACATCCCATCTACCTGAACCTTGATCTGTTAGTGAAAGACGATGCAAAACTGCAAAAACAGATCAATGTTGAAAAAGCCAAACTCAATGCGCTCACAGAGATTGATTATGAAGCTGTGATTCGTTTTAAAACAAAACTGATCGGGAAAGTATATGCCACAAAAGGGAAGGATGTATTGGCATCGGAAGGCTTTGGCAACTATTTTGAACAAAA
>DPWF01000027.1:1103-1289 GCA_003526435.1 Chitinophagaceae bacterium
AGTCATATGCCACATTCTGTTACCTGCGCGATCAGTATGGCACCGTTGATTTTAACCAGTGGCCTGCATACAGACATTATGTGCAGTCTGAGGTGGATGCACTGACTGCCATTGATTCGGCGGCTTATACCGAAATAGCTTTACATTATTTTATACAATACCAACTGCATGTGCAGCTCAAAGAAG
>DPWF01000027.1:1300-6141 GCA_003526435.1 Chitinophagaceae bacterium
TGGCATCATCGTAAAAGGTGATATAGCCATTGGCGTGTACAGACATGGCGCTGATGCATGGCAACATCCTGAATTGTATCATATGGATGCACAGGCGGGGGCTCCACCGGATGATTTTGCAGTGTCGGGGCAAAACTGGGGTTTTCCTACCTATAACTGGAAACAGATGCAGGCAGATGGTTTTGCCTGGTGGAAACAACGGTTTGAGCAGATGGGTGATTATTTTGATGCATTCCGTATTGATCATATACTCGGTTTCTTCCGTATCTGGAGTATTCCGATGGATGCCGTGGAAGGAATACTGGGACGGTTTGTGCCCGCTATTCCGGTTCATATCAATGAATTCCAACAGCGTGGTATTTCATTCGATCATCATCGCTTTACCCAACCCTTTATCAACGACCATGTGTTGTGGGAATTATTCGGGTATGATAATGAACTCGTGAAAAAAGAATTTCTTGATGATGATGGGTTTGGCAATTATACGCTTAAGCCGGCTTTTGCCACGCAACGCCAGGTAGAAGCTTATTTCAACACACTGGAACAGGATGACCAGCATGGAAAAGTAAAGAAAGGGCTGTATGACCTGATCAGTAATGTGATACTTTTTGCAGCATCGGAAGATGATCATGAGCATTTTCATTTCCGGATCGGTATTGAAAACATTTCTTCTTTCCGTTACCTGGATGCGCACCTGCAGGGTTTATTGAAATCGCTGTATGTTGATTATTTCTATCGTCGTCAGGATGATTTCTGGAGGCAGGAAGCCATGCAAAAACTACCAGCACTCAAGTNNTCGGGTAACCAATATGTTGATTTGCGGGGAGGATCTTGGCATGGTTCCGGATTGTGTACCAGACGTAATGAAACAATTAGGACTCTTGAGTCTTGAAATACAAAGGATGCCCAAGGATCCGAAGAAAGATTTCTTTCACCCCAACGATGCACCTTATCTGAGCGTGGTAACGCCTTCTACGCATGATATGAGCACTATACGTGGCTGGTGGGAAGAGGACCGCAGCCGTATTCAGCAGTTTTATAATAAGGAGCTTGGGCAATGGGGTGAAGCACCGGCTTATTGTGAAGCATGGATCAATCAGGCAATTGTATTACAGCATTTGTATTCTCCCGCCATGTGGTCGGTATTCCAGTTGCAGGATCTGTTGGGTATGAATGCAGCCCTGCGTCGTGAAGATCCGCATGCAGAACGTATCAATGTTCCCGCCAATCCCAAACATTACTGGCGCTACCGTATGCACCTGAGTATGGAAGAATTGATAAAAGAAGAGGCATTTACAGAGGAACTCAGTGGTTATATTAAGGCAAGCGGGAGAGGAGAATAAGAAATAAGGAATAAGAAACAAGAAACAAGGAACAAGGGGGCAAGGAGTGAGGAATCAATGATTCAGCAGCTTGTATAAAATATCAGCGATCGAAAAATCAGACATCAGACATCCATCTCCTATCTTTGCTGCTCCAAAATTAATTCCTTTGAAACTGAGTTACCGGGCCATCAATCTCCCTTTTCAATACCCATTCACCATTTCTCACGGCAGAACCAAAACACATCAACCTTCGTTGATTGTAGCGTTGGAACTCGAACCTTTTATGGGTTTTGGTGAGGCACCTGCCATTACCTACTACAATGTTTCGGTAGAAGAGATGATTGCCGATCTTGAGAAACACCGTCTGCTGATCGAGAAATTTGCTTTGACAGAGCCCGAACGTTACTGGCATTACCTGCACCACCTTATACCCAATAATCCTTTTCTTGTTTGTGCCCTCGATATGGCCTGCTGGGATCTGTTTGGAAAAATGAAAGGCCTGCCCGTTTACCAGCTTTGGAATACTAAATGGGAAAATACTCCCATTACTGATTACACCATCGGTATAGACACCATCGATGTAATGATCAATAAAATGAAAGCGCATCCATGGCCCATCTATAAAATAAAACTCGGCACACCAGAAGATATTGCCATCATTGAAGCATTGCGTCAATACACCAGTGCTACATTCAGAATAGATGCCAATGCAGGATGGACCACAGAAGAAGCATTGCGTAAAATTCCCCAGTTGGCCACATTGGGTGTAGAGTTTATTGAACAGCCCCTGGCAAAAGACAATTGGGAAGGCATGAAAATATTGTATGAAAAATCATCCCTGCCATTGTATGCCGATGAATCATGTGTATCGGAACAGGACGTAAAAAAATGTGCAGGTCATTTTCATGGCATC
This sequence comes from Chitinophagaceae bacterium, assembly GCA_003526435.1. Taxonomy (GTDB): domain Bacteria; phylum Bacteroidota; class Bacteroidia; order Chitinophagales; family Chitinophagaceae; genus Sediminibacterium. The sequence continues at coordinate 3,539 of DPWF01000027.1, forward strand.
AATATCAAGCTCACCAAATGCAGTGGTATAACACCTGCTATCAGGATGATACAGGAAGCAAGAACGCTGGGGTTGAAAGTAATGATGGGCAGTATGAATGAATCAACCATTGGTTCTGCGGCCATTGCACAATTTTTACCTCAGCTCGATCATGTTGATATGGATGGACCACTGTTGCTGGCAGAAGATATTGCCACAGGTGTTCATTACGATGACGGACAGATTCGTTTGTCAGGAAAACCAGGGTTAGGTATACAATTACGCTAATGTTGTTTTTATTTAGTAAATGACTCCGCGTAAACTCCGTTTTCTCATTTCCCTGCGGTGAAAATATGCTTAAGGAAAACCTGGGTTAGGTGTACATCTCTCCTGATTGATATTTGTTTTATCTACTATTTTGTAACTCCGTTCTCCCTGTTAAAACCGCTACGCATTTTTCGTTGCGTACTTAAGCGAAATGTTTTTTGCAGGGAGAAAGGGAGAATGGGAGTCGTCTATTATTTTACAGTGTCAAATTCACTTTTCTATAACAGATCTATCTTTTTCTGGCATTGCGTTTGGCTTATACATGGTATAAAACCATGAACCATGAAAAAGAAAATTTTACCCATTGCAATTGTATTATCCGTTTTACTGATCAACACCGCCGATGCGCAGGTGAGGGTAAACCTCAATGTGAATATAGGTCAGCGACCAGCCTGGGGCTTACCCGGTAATTATACAGGCGACTTCTACTATTTCCCTGAGATTGATGTGTATTACCATATACCTCAACGCAGGTTTGTGTACCTCGATCGTGATCGCTGGATCTATGTAAATGATCTGCCAAGAGCCTATCGCGGATTTGATCTGTATCGTGGACAAAAAATTGTAATCAACGATCCCAATCCATTTGTACGTCCACATTATTACCGCGAAAGATATGGCCGTCAGTATATGGCTTACAGACCACCCGTGGTAATTGTTGACAAAAGACATGGCTACGACCGCGATGATGACCGCAGAGACCGTAGAGACGATGACAGGAGAGATCATGATCGGAGAGATAGAGGTCGTGGCAGATGGTAGTGCAACAGAGGAACAGAGACATTTCCAATGTCCAACAAGGAACTTACTACCTGGACATTGGAAATTCCTCTGTTCTGCTGTTCTTCTGTTCATTTTTGTTTTATTCTGATTTAGTACCGATTTTCGGGCTATGACACCGGAGCGACAAGAAAAATTATTACGTGTATTACAGAACAGACAGCCTGACCTGGCTGTGGTGATGGAAAATGTACATGATCCGCACAATGTATCGGCAGTAATGCGTACCTGTGATGCGGTAGGTATTCAGGATATTTATATTCTCAATACAAAAATTCCGCGTCATGAAAAATTCGGAGCCAAAAGCAGCAGCAGTGCCGCTAAATGGCTAACGGTACATCAATATGAAGATGCCCAACTTTGTTTTCAGGAATTGCGTAAACACTACCGGAAGATTTTAACAACCCATCTCTCCTCAGACGCAGTAAGTTTATATGATATTGATTTTACCGACAGTGTTGCACTGGTGTTTGGCAACGAACATGCAGGTGTAAGTGATGAGATCAGGGCACTGGCTGATGGTAATTTTATCATTCCTCAAATGGGAATTATTCAAAGCCTGAATATTTCTGTAGCCTGTGCCGTAAGTATTTATGAAGCAAGCCGTCAGAAGAAAATAGCAGGGCATTATGATCGGATGTCGATGCCTGCAGACAGACAGGAGCAATTATTGAAGGAATGGGGATTTAAAGAAATAGATGAATGATCATATTCCGGCTCCGGACTGAAGTCCGGAGCCGGAATATGATAGGATCACGAATAATATCAAACTATGAAAAAAATAATGGCACTGGTAGTTTTGCTGGTCGTATTCTCTCAAGCGCCGGCACAGAACCAGTTAATCAGGAAAGTAAAAATCAATGACCTCATGAAAATCATTGATACCAGTTCTGTTCCCCTGGTGGTGAATTTCTGGGCAAGCTGGTGTGGCCCCTGTATCAGGGAAATTCCCTGGTTTGAAAAGTCGGTAGCAGCTTTCCGCGATCAGAAAGTGAAACTGCTCCTGGTGAGTATGGATTTTGCAGAAGACTATCCCAAAGTGATTGCCGATTTCGCAAAAAAAAATAAATATACCTCCACCATCGTATGGCTGGATGAAACCAATGCCGATCTTTTCTGTCCAAAAATAGACCAGCAATGGGATGGTGCCATCCCGGTTACCCTGATGGTGAACAAAAAGAAGAACTACCGTAAATTTTTTGGACAGCAGTTACCGGAGGAGCGGCTGCTCCTCGAATTAAAAGCCTTAACTGCTCAATAATTTACTGGTATTCGCCTTCCGTTTCTTCAGCCTGTTTATCTAACTGATGCGTGAGATAAATGGCATAGGCCAATGCAACAAGACTACAGGTAGCTAAAACAATGCCGGTAACACTTCCGTAGTTAATACCCTGGGCAATGGCATAAGCAATGAGTACCAACATGATGATGATAAAAATGGGTCTCATATAACAGAGGTTTGGTTATTGGTAAGATGCAGACTTCATACATTTCCATAAAAAAATAATCCCAGCCCG
>DPWF01000027.1:6165-11465 GCA_003526435.1 Chitinophagaceae bacterium
CGGGCTGGGATTATTTTTTTATGGGTAGGGATAAAACTAGTTTCGTTTAATGCTGCAACCTACAGAACGGCTTTCTCTCACCGAAACCGATTGGCCTTTTACCAGTTCAGTAATGGCCTCACGTGCATGAACACGTTTTACATTACCGGCATCGTTCGGGTTATCATCAATAGCGCCTTTGTATTGTAATTTTCCATTGGCATCAAACAGAAAAATTTCAGGTGTACGGGTGGCGCCAAAAGCATTGGCTATTTTAGAATCTCTGTCAACAGTATAATAAAAATTGTACCCTTGTTTTTTTGCATATGCTTTCATGTCTTCATAGGAATCATCACTGTCGCGCGTTGCTTCGTTGGAGTTCAGGAGGATGATCCCGATATTGTTTTGTTTGGCATAAGCAGCCAGGTCAAGTGTTCGCTGTTGGTTTTTTATCACGTAAGGACAGGTATTACAGGAAAACATGACCAATACGCCATTCTGCTGTATAGACTCTTTAATAGATACCTCTTTCCCTGAAATATCTTTCATTTTTACATCACCCATTGGCAGGTCGGAGCCAACGGCCAATGATTGTGCTGTGGCGCATACCATTAAGCCCAGAAATAGTGCCGAAAAAAAGAGTTTTTTCATAAGTGTATGTTTTAAAGAATAAGACAAAAGAAAATACTGTCTGGTTTAACCAGCAGGGTGTTTTTTTCAGCAGGTGCAGTAGATATCAGGCTTCCAGGCTGGCTTCCTTTTGCTTGCGGAGTTCAGCCTCTCTGGTAAGATAGGTAATACTTACATTTAATTCAAAGCCTATGAGTAAAATTAACGAATTGATATACATCAATAGCATCAGGATTAAAACAGTATCGATTGAACCATAAATACGGTTATAACTGGAGCTGGCAAATAAACTTACCCAATATGAAAAGGCAAGGGTAGTGGCCATTGTTAAAAAAGTGGCCAGCAGTGAACCGGGAGATACCAGTTTCCAGCGTTTGGTAACAGATGGGGCGTACTTGTAGGTAAAAGCAATACCATAAAAAACCAGTCCCACAATCACCAGCCAGCGTAAAGTGTTCACCAGGGGTAATGGCTTTTTTGACCGTATGTTAAAAAGGGTCTTCATCAATCCATACAATTGTTCCTGACCTATCAATACAAGAGAAGAACCAATTACCAGCAGAATAAGAATGGCAGTTAATTGTATAGCTCTCCAACGTTGGTGAAATAAAAAACCTTTTTGTTCCTGAATAGAGCGATCGAATGTGCGGATAATGCCAATCATGGCGTTTGAGGCATAAAAGATCAACAGCAGGAAACCAAAAGAAAAGATGCCGACATGTTTTTCTAAAAGATCAACCATAATGTCTCTGATGAAAACATAGGTTTCTGAATTAGGAGTAATGTCTTTGAATAATTTCAGTATTTGTTTGTCAACATCAAACGAATCAGGGAAATAAGGTATCAGAGAGAACAGGAATAATAAAGCCGCAGGTAAAGCCATGATCAGGTTGAAAGAGATGGCTGCAGCTCTTTCATTCAATCCCACCTTATTGATCTGTTTAAAAAAGAACACCACCACATCAAATAAGGGCAAGCCCTGAAAGCCGGGTATGTACAGCTTTTTGCTTTTACGAATAATAAAAGCAATGGGTTTCCAGGAAATAATGATGCGTTGCAGTTTGATCAAAATGCTTTTATTTTTTATTCGCCATGTAAATGTCTAATTGACGCTGGTATTCTTTGGCATATTTATCGTGCTCCTCATAACTGGCACTGAAATGATGATAACCACTGAAATCGCTTTTGGCCACAAAGAATAAATAATCGGTTACCGGTGCTTCTAATATAATATCGATGGTTTTGGGTGATGGTGTACAGATAGGCCCCGGTGGTAAACCCTTTCTGCGATAGGTATTGTAGGGCGACGGATTCAATAAATACTTTTCATAGATACGCGTAATGGTAAAATCCTGCATCGCATATTTGATGGTTGGACATGCCTGCAGTGGCATATCTTTTTTTAGCCTGTTCAGGTACACACTGGCTATTTTATATTTATCGCTGTCGAAATTGGTTTCTTCTTCTACAATGGAAGCAAGTGTGTACGCGGCAGTTTTTGAGAGACCTTTTGATTGTGCTTTTGCCAGACGATTATTCTTTTGCCAGAACTGTTCACTGTTCTCTTTCAGCTTGCGCATGATTTTGATGAGTGGGGTATTCCAGTAAAAAATATAGGTATCGGGTATGATCTGGCTGAACAGGAGTGTAGTATCGGTTCCGAGTTGTTGCAATGAATCATTGGAAGAAAGGAAGGTCATGGCTGCAGCGGAATCGGTAGAGAACTGTTTGCCGATGAGTTTGGCAAGATCCGATTTTGTACGAAGTTTATTGATCACTAACCTGAGCTCTGCCTGTTTGCCATTGCGTAACATGCGGGCAATATCAAATGCAGATTGCCCTTTCTTCACCTCATATTTACCCACTTTAATTTTGGGCCATACAGTTGTAACTGAGCCAATGAGTTGTAAACCTGTTGTGCCTGAAACAATTTTTTCTTCCTTCAAAACAGTCAATACAGCTTCTTTGCCGGTTTGTCCTTCCCTGATAATAAAATAGCGGCTTTTTTCCTCGAAAGCGGTTGCTGATCCAAAGAGAAGCCAGGCTATCAAAGCGCTACCCAGTATTAACAGGAGTAAAAACCAGCCAACAATTCGTTTCATGTCATCAAATTAAATAAAAAACCCTGTCTGTGATACAGGCAGGGTTTTGGAAAAATGTTTTTTATACTTATTTCTTACCAGTATCGGGCGTAGCAGTTGTGGTATTAGCCGGTACAGCAGGCGTTGGAGCAGGCTGACTGGTAGTGGTATTTACTTTTTGTAATACTGAATTATCAACGCCGGAACCGCCTTTCAGGAACAGGCTTGATACCAGTGCCAGTACCGCAATAATGCTGGCAAATATCCAGGTACCTTTTTCCAATACGTCGGTGGTTTGTTTAACACCCATGAAATTGTTGCTTAAACCACCCACATTGGCAGAGAGACCACCACCTTTGGGGTTCTGAATCAATACAACAAAACCCAGCGCCACACAGGCTAACACAATCAGAACAAGAAACAGAATGATCATTTTATATACCTTTTAAATGTTGAATCTTGGCCGCAAAATAAGCGGATTTTTCAGGATTTATGAAACTTAATTTAATATAGAGCTGGATGGCTTTCTCCGTTTGTCCCTGTTTTTCGAGTACTTCGGCCATGGTTTCGGTGACAACCTCCCTCGATTCATTCGAATTTTCGGCAATCAGCGCCACCGCCTGTTCCAGATCTGAACCCGTTCCCAGGTCGGAAGTCTGCTGGTTTACATGCTTCATCTCCTTCAGCCAGTCGGTGAATTTGCGCAACTGGGACGTGAGCTTATCCTGCGGCATGTTGTTCAGGTCAACTTTAATGCCCTGTGAAGCGAAATAATCGATGGTATGCAGGCGTTCGGTCTCAATTTCCAGTTTATCGCCGGCTTCCACCGGTTTCTTGAAATCGGCCAGTTGCTCAGACAGCAGGCCCGATAATTTGGTATCGGGCAAAGGCAATGTTTCGGTTTCATCCAGTGCTATTTCTTCCGTATCGTCTACATCGGGTGGATTATCGGGGATTTTCCTCGGATCAATAGAGCGGATGATATCCCGCACATCATCCATCGTTGGAATAGCAATCTGCTTCTGAACAGGTTTATCTATTACAGGTGTTTCAGGCATGCCAACAGTGGGAGGGGTAACATCAATTTCAACCAGGTATTGCATCCATAACGGATTCGTTATATGCAGGAGCGATTTCCCTATCGATCGCTGATACGCATCAACCTGCCCCATCTGTTTTAACCTCGCTGTATGCAGTATATGCGCAGGGGAGAAATAAGGATAGGATTTAACCAATGCTTCCAACTGATCAACAGGCACCAGTTCGGCTGATGACTGACCCGTTAAATGCAATAAGGCTTTCTCCCGGATGGATTTCATAGCGATAAATGTACTAATTGATTACCAGTTTGAAAAAAGTCGGTTGAATATCTCATCCACCATATTTCTTACCACTTCATCGAGCAACTGGGCCTCGGCTGTATTGAAGGAAAGATTGGCACTGTAATCAAAACTTCTGCTTACATCAAATTCTTCGGTTACATTATCCAGGTTTTTCCTGAAAACAATATGAATGGTAACTGTTAAACGGTTGGTACTGGCCTGTCTGTTACTGATACCTACTGTTTGTGTACCATTATAGGTAGTAATACTGCCGTTGATGACATAATGTGCATCATCATTGGTGACCCGGGTAAGCTTGGTTTGATTGGTGATCTTCTGTTGCAGCTTGTCGTTCAGCTTTGGACTCAACTGCGGATTGATATACTGTGCCTTATTATCAATAAAACCCAGTTTAATGGTTTTTACTTTCGGATCAATACTGGCATCATTGAATTTATACGTCACTTTACAGGCCGCAAATACCATGGTCAGGAACATAAAGATGCCCAGACCGTAAATACCATATGTGCCAATCGTTTTTTTCATATCCTTATTATTCTTCAATATCGTATTCTTTCAGTTTGCGGTACAATGTTCTTTCGCTGATACCGAGATCGAGTGATGCATCTCTGCGTTTACCCTTGTGTTTCTTCAGTGCTTTCAGGATCAGTTCTTTTTCCTTGTCCATGATATTCAGCGATTCTTCCACTTCTTCATGATGGTGAATATCGTCTTCATGCAACAGCACCGGTTGTCCGTTTGCAGGCATAATCTGGTGAGCCGATGATACCTGTGTACTTACAACGGGTTGCAGGTCGCCATTGCCCTGAAAATCCTGTAACAAAGAATCCCTGGTAAAATTAGCCGCCGATCCGGCAAGGGATGGGTTTTGTAAGATTTCCAGGAACATTTTTTTTAGTTCTGTTACATCTTTTTTCATGTCGAAGAACAGCTTGTACAGGATCTCCCTTTCATTGGCAAACTCTCCGGAACCATTGGCTGTATGTGCGGCCAATACAGGCATGCGTGAGTATTTAGACTGATCGGGCAGAAACTGACTCAAGGTGGTTGCCGATATCTGGTTGGTTGGACTCAACACGGATATCTGCTCTGCAATATTCTTCAATTCGCGCACGTTACCCTGCCATGGATGGTTAATTAACAAGGATTTTGCGTCGTCTTCCAGTTGAACAGGTGTTGTTTTATAGCGTTCTGCAAAATCAACCACAAACTTGCGGAACAGGAGTAACACATCTTCTTTTCTGTCGCGCAGTGAAGGAACGCGGAT
>DPWF01000027.1:11478-14112 GCA_003526435.1 Chitinophagaceae bacterium
ATGGGTACGGTACTCAAACGGTAATAAAGATCTTCCCTGAAACGACCTTTCTGTGTAAACTCCAGTAATTCACGGTTGGTAGCAGCAATAACACGTACATCTGTTTTCTGTACTTTGGATGAACCAACACGTATAAATTCACCGGTTTCGAGTACACGCAACAAACGCGCCTGTGTACCCAGAGGCATTTCACCAATTTCATCTAAGCAAATAGTACCACCGCTAACGGTTTCAAAATAACCTTTACGGCTGTCTACTGCACCGGTAAACGCACCTTTCTCGTGACCAAATAATTCAGAATCGATGGTGCCTTCCGGAATAGCCCCGCAGTTCACCGCAATAAATGGATTGTGTTTGCGGGCCGATAATGCATGGATGATCTGTGAAAAAACTTCCTTACCCACACCACTTTCACCCACAATTAAAACAGTAAGATCGGTAGCAGCCACCTGCACCGCTGTATTCAACGCATGATTCAGCGACGGTGAATTACCGATGATGCCAAACCTGTTTTTTATACTTTGAAGATCCATTATTGATTTTTTGATGTCTGATCTCTGATGTCTGATTTGATTTTCTGATATCAGATTTTTATTTCTTGTCCCTTGTCCCTTGCCTTTCTTATTTCTTATTCCCTGTTCCTTATTTCTTATTTCTAACTCCCAGCAACGTTGTTCTTGTATAGCCGGTAACTGTTACCATCACATAAGTTCCTTTCAATTGCTCATCTATATGTAGTTTGGGAAAAACCAATACTTTATTCTGACTGGTTCTGCCCATCCATTCGCCTTCATTTTTTCTGCTATTGCCTTCCACCAGTACTTTAAATGTTTTGCCCAGATCGTTTTGATTGCTTTGTGTAGATAACTCGCCCTGAAGGTCAACCACTTCCTGTAATCTTCTTTTCTTTACCTCTTCCGGAATATCATCGGTGTATCTTCTTGCAGCCAGTGTGCCTGGTCTTTCGCTGTAGAAATACATATAACTCATGTCGTAACCGCTGTAACGCATGATGTTGAGGGTATCCTGGTGGTCTTCTTCGGTTTCGGTACAGAAGCCGGTAATGATATCGGCACTGATACCACAACTTGGTAAAAGTTCACGAATGCGGTCTACTTTTGACATATACCATTCGCGGGTGTATGTGCGGTTCATCAATTGTAATACACGGGTACTTCCGCTTTGCACGGGCAAGTGAATGTATTTACAGATATTCTCGTGTCTGGCAATTGTATGTAACACTTCATCGGTAATATCTTTGGGATGAGATGTACTGAATCTCACGCGCAGATCAGGATTTATCAGTGCTACTTTTTCGAGCAGTGATGCAAAAGTTACAGTCTCGTCTTTCTGTTCATCGATCCAGTAATAGCTATCTACATTCTGACCCAATAAGGTTACTTCTTTATAACCCTTCTCTACGAGATCGGTTACTTCACGCAAAATAGAATTGGCATCGCGGCTTCTTTCACGACCCCTTGTAAAAGGCACCACACAAAAACTGCACATATTGTTACAGCCCCGCATAATGGATACAAATGCACTGATACCATTACTGTCGATACGAATAGGGGCGATATCACTATACGTTTCATCCCGGCTCAATAATACATTCACCGCTTTTTGTCCGGACCCTGCTTCTTCAATCAGTGCAGGTAAACTTCTATAAGCATCCGGCCCCACCACAATGTCTACCAGTTTTTCTTCTTCGAGTAACTGCGCTTTGAGGCGCTCAGCCATACAACCCAGCATACCGATCAGCAGACCCGGTGTTCTTTCTTTTATTTTTCTGAATTCGGTCAGTCTCTTCCGAACTGTTTGTTCTGCTTTTTCGCGGATGGAACAGGTGTTTAATAAAATCAGGCTGGCTTCTTCCAGGTTGCGGGTGGCACCAAATCCTGCATTGTTGAGAATAGATGCTATGACTTCGCTATCTGCAAAATTCATGGCACATCCATAGCTCTCTATATAGAAATGTTTAGTATACAGGTTAGGGTCATTCGCAAACGGACTAAACGCTTCTCCCTGACGGGCCTCATCATGTACTTTGTCTCCAATAGCCATCACATCCATGAATAATAGAATTTATAGCTTGCAAAATTAACAAAATTGTCTGGTTTTTGTGTCAGTTTGACAGGCTTTAAGGCTTGAAAATTCTGTTAATCAATTAGTTTTGCAGCGAAAATGCCCCCTACACATGAAGAAATGGTTCTATTGGCTGCTATTCCTTTTATTGAACTCAGCAGCTTTTTCCCAGGATATTGTAGTGAACAAGCTCAGAAGCGAGACTTCCCGTACCATTAAAAAAGAAGCCGATACCAGTAAATGGACCTGGAAAAGAGGTGGTTTATTGAGTGCCAACCTATCTCAGGGCTCTTTGAGCAACTGGGCTGCCGGGGGCGATAACTTTTCGCTGGCAGTGAGTTCCTATTTCAACTTTTTCTATTTCTTTAAAAAAGACCGTCATAACTGGGATAATAATTTTGATATGAACCTGGGTTATGTTCAGACCACCAGTCTCGGTGGCCGCAAGAATGATGACCGTTTTGATTTTCTGAGCAAGTATGGTTATAAAATGGACAGCACAGGTAAAGTATTTCTTTCGAGCCTGTTCAACTTCCGTTCGCAGTGGTT